>JAZDDD010000814.1:0-2253 GCA_036679545.1 Gemmatimonadota bacterium
GTGTGTAGTCGAATCCGGTGGTGGGGTGGTAGTAGCCCAAAGCAATAATGCGGATGTGTGTGTTCGGTGTGCCTGTGAGTGCGTTGATGTCGATGGCGATAGTTCCGGCAGTGGTTAGTGGGATGATGCTGGTGGTTGCGTTGTTCATCCCCAACGTAGCGAATGGTGTTGTTGGTTCGGTCGGTGTGGTGCCTCCGGTTCCTGCGGCTAAATGTCCGGTTCCGCCGGTGGTGTTGACTGCGACAATGTTGACGAGTACTGCGGTGGCGTCGTTGGGGATGCCGCAGTCGGTTTGGTTGCCGCCTTGGGATGCCGAGAATGTTCCTGCGACGTCAACGTCCGGGTACGCGGCTCCGGCTGTGGGCTTGTCAAATTCTTTGTGTGAGGTGGTGGTTAGTTAGCTGAGTGTGGTGAGGTCGATTCGGTTGGGGAAGCTGATGACGAACGCGTTGAGTGCTCGCCGCCAGCCTGCGGTGTTGGTTCCTAAGGGTCCTCCTCTGGTGGTGCCGATGTTGCCGAACGCGAGGTAAAAGATTTTGTAGACGGCGTCATCGGTTGGGAACGAGCCCCGGGTTTTGGTGACTTTGCGGAGCTGATAGTTCAAAGACTCGATGGCGTTTGTGGTGTAAATGATTTTGCGGATCGGTGGCGCGAAATCGAGGAACGGTATGAACCGGTCCCAGTTCCGCCGCCAGAGCAGCCCAATGGCTGGATAGCGGTCGTCCCACTGTTCCTCGAACGCTGTTAGCGCTGTCTCAGCCGCATCGACGTTCACAGCGTTGTAGAGCGGTTTAAGGTCCCGGGAGACTGCTTTGCGATCCCCGTATGCACAGAACCGGGTGGCGTTACGAATCAGATGCACCACACAGGTTTGAACAATCGCTCGTGGCCAGACTGCTTCGATAGCGTCATCGAACCCGGTGAGGCCATCAACACACGCGATCAGGATGTCCTCAACACCACGATTGGCGATCTCGGTGCATACCGACAGCCAATATTTGGCGCCTTCGTTACCATCGCCAAGCCACATCCCCAGGATGTCTTTCTCGCCATCAAGGTTGACTCCCATAGCGATGTAACACGGCCGCTTCGTCACAACCCCATCGGTGCGGACCTTCACAACAATGGCATCCATGTACACGATCGGATACATCGAATCGAGTGGCCGCTGGCGCCACGCCTTTACCTCGTCAAGCACCGCGTCAGTGATTTGCGATACAAGCGCTGGTGTCATCTCAACCTGATACGTGTCCCACATCTGATCGCAGATATCACGTGTCGACATGCCCCGACCCAACAGGCCACAGATCATGTCGTTGAACTCGCCGAGGCGGCGCTGATGCTTCGGAACAAGCTTCGGTTCGAAGCTGCCATTACGATCCCGCGGCACCAAAATCGGAACCGCGCCAGCATCAGTCTTAACCGTCTTTGAGCTGTGACCGTTTCGGTTGTTACCCGAACCATGCCCAGCAAGATCGCCTTTCTCATAGCCAAGATGATCCGTGAGCTCAACATCAAGCACCCGGTTCATGATCTGCGACGTCAACGCAGTCAACACCCCATCAGGACCCAACAACTCGAGACCCTCATCCTGGATCTGGGCCATCAACGCGTCCAACGTCGATTCATCCAAACCCGCAGCCACATCAGCCTCAACATCAATCGGGTCCGGAACGGACTTCCTACTCTTCGTAGTCATATCTAAATGTCACTTTCCGACTCAGCCATCCAGCCAAGTCTTATCCGAGACACCACTCACACAAAGATTTTTACACCCCCGTAAACGCAGCCTGAACCGCGGGCATGCAGCCAAGTCTGTTAGCGCAACTAACCCGGCGACGGCGCAGCGGAGACGGTTGAACACCTCACACAGTTCCTTGAGCGTTAACGCAAACAGATCACCGAAATCGACCCCAGCGGCTTCCTCAACAGCCCGAACCAGATCCTTCACAACAACAGGCGCACCAGCCGGCACCTCAATCGGAACCCAACCACCACCGCCACCGTCACCGCCGTCGTCGTCCCAAACAGCAGAACGATCCAAACCCGAGCAGCGCAACCTGTCCATCACACTCCCAGACACAGATCCCGCCGGCATCAGCACACCACCAGAATGACGTCGACAGCTGAATCGTTGTCGACAGTCAGACATCGGTTGTGTAGCGACTCAGCTTGTCGGCGAACATCAGTGTTCCCCATGCAATAAACCCTACAAAACGAGTGTGACAGTCAAACCACCAACAACCGTTCGGA
>JAZDDD010000815.1:0-15591 GCA_036679545.1 Gemmatimonadota bacterium
CTGTACAGCTAGTAGCATCCGCGCACCGTGAAGCTCGATTAGACATCGGCTTTCAGGCGGTCCGCAATCCGCAACGAGTCGCGGATCGGATCTGCGCGTTGCGCGACGCCGGTCTCGAAACATCGTGACTGGGTGATCCGCGTTCACCCTCTACCGCGCGCAGGGGAGAATGAGCCACCGCGTCCGTCGGGTCACGAAGCTTTTGTATACAATCATACGTTTCACTCAATCACCAGCTCTTCCGGCTTTGGCGCTCGGTCTTCGTGAAATGATGGACGCTGGATGTTCCGCAGCCGACCTCGCCACCCGCTCTGGAGTTCGCTAAGTTTTATTCCATGCTGAAACATCGACGTCACATGACGATCGTCATGCAACACCGGGTTCTGTGGTCCGCGCTCGCGGCTGCGTGTGCAATAGGCTCGCCGCTTTACGGCCAAAGCAATGTCGCCTTCGCACCGGAGGTCTACGAGGCGCGCCGGGCCAAGCTGATTGAACAGATCGGCGAGGGCGCGGCCATCGTGCCCTCCGGCTACCTCGTCGGCCGCCTTAGTTGGGGACAGGTCAAGATGGACCCCAACTTCTGGTACCTCACCGGGGTCGAATCCCCCTACGCGGTTCTTGTCGTCACGCGAGACCGCACGGCACTCTTCCTCCCCACAGAGCATCAGTTCCTGGGCGGGCAATATCCAACGGCGGACTTCGAGGCCTTCCGCGAAGCTCGGTGGAACCGCCCCGGTCCGTGGCGGTTTCCTCCCGGGCCAGAAGCCAACGAGCTGACCGGCATCGACGAAACGTACCCGCTCGGTGAACTCGCCGAGCGACTGGATGCTCTGGTCGGCGAGGCACCCGCCGTCTATCTGCCACTAGATGACCGTGAGCTGTATGCACCACCGGGATTCGCACCGCCCTCGACGATCTCCCAGCAGATGGCGCAATCCATCGCCGACCGCGTGAACGCACCGGAGGTGAGAGACCTCGCACCGATCCTCGCGAGGCTACGGCTGATCAAGGATGAGTGGGAGATCGCGGCCTTACGCCGCGCCGCCGAGATCAGTGCCAAGGCAATGGTGGCAGCCATGCGACAGGTGCGCCCGGGCATGAACGATCTCGAGGTGGCGGGACTAATGGAATACGTATGGAAACAGGAAGGCTCACCGCGCCCGGCGTTCGAGATCATCGTGAAGTCGGGCTCGCGGATGACGTTTTTCACGATCGCCAACGAGCAATACAGTGCCACCGACCGAGTCATGCGGGACGGAGAGCTACTCTTCGTGGATTACGGCGCCGCGGAGTACATGACGTACACGTCTGATATCTGCCGCACGTTTCCGGTTTCGGGCAGGTTCACCGAAGAGCAGCGTATGTACTACGACATCGTGGACGAAGCCCGCGCCGCCGCGATCGCAATGATCAAACCGGGCGTCATGTTACTCGACGCCGTCAAGGCCGCGGCCGAAGTGTTCCGCGAACACGGACTCGAGCAATACGAGGACATCGAGACGATGGGGGCGGACCGGGTCTGGGGCATTCTGCCTTCGCCTACGCATTACTTGACCCGCGATGCAGGCATGGTCCGACGCGTCCGGGCGCTCGGCCATTTCATCGGGCTCCAGGTGGCCGATCCCGGAGATGTCACGCGTCCGTTAGAGGCGGGTATGGTCTTCACCGTCGAGCCCAATGGTGCTGGTCACGGAAAACGGCCATGAAGTATTGTCGGACGATGCACCGACGAGTTCATCGGAGATCGAACGCATCATGCAGGCCGGCTTGACACCTCCCAGCTGAACCCACTCATCGCCGAGCGGCGCACCTGCGTCGACGCAAACATCAACGCAGTGGATGGCCGCCAACGCAGATCAGAAAACCGAGTGTAGTCACGGTCTGATCGCGACATGTGCCGATTGGTCCTATCCTGGGTGGTACAAAACGCCCATTGGGTCAAAACGACCCAGCCCGTCCCGACGGGCGTTTTTCCCTAAACCGTTTATCCAAAATGACTTCCGCCGCCAAACGCGGCCGGAACGACTCATGCCTTAAGGGAGGGCGAGATACAAAAAACACAACCCTAGATCAACGAGACACGATGAACCGCTTTAAACATTTGCTCCCACCGGTGCTTTACATGGCCGCCGCCTCAGACAAGACAAGTCCGTCTTCAGCCTGCGGCTCACAGAGGTAAGGAAATCTTCGAGAACTCCGACGCTGTAGGACCAAAACCGACCAGCAACACTAGAACGATACCGAGCCGACAGCGTCGGCTCGATCACCAAAAAGAGAGAACCATGAATTTGTTTGGACGAATCAAAAACCTACCGCTGCTGACGACATTGCTGACAATGACCGCCTTGGGTTCGGCGTGCAACAATCCTACCGACATCGTGTTCGACGACGAATTCTCCACCGAGTTGAAGGGGCATGTCAAATGGGCGCGACCGGAAGCCATCAACGATCTCACGGCGACACTTACAACCGCAGCCGGTACGTTCGAGCTGATGACCGGTCAGGCATTGTTCGATGGTGACACCAAGGGCACCGAAGGCCACGCGGTGAGCTTTTGGGCCGTAAAGGGCGAAGCCCGGTCCGTGCAATTCGCGCTCGACGATATGCCGGTAATCACTTTGGAACTGCAGGCGATGTCATTGCTGTCGCGACCGGACGGCAGCCCCATCGCGTGGGGCGATTCGGTGTTGATCACGTTGCAGCTCGACGACACCGATCTCGCGGTGCAGATCCTGCCCGAGGGATTGCAATTCCATCCGACGTACGCGGCCAACCTGTCCATGTCGTACGCAGTGGCCAACGACGACCTCAACGGCGACGGCATCGTCAATGCAAACGATCGGGACATCGAACAAAGCCTCAACATTTGGTCTCAACCCACCGCGCAAGACAGCTGGTGGCCGATTGAGTCGCAGAAGTTGAGCGGACCAAGGAGCATCTTCGGTGGCATCACCCAATCGTCGGGGTACGCCGTATCCTGGTAAGGCGAGCGTCTTGGCGCGGTTTGTTGCGATCTTTGCAACCCGCAAACCGCCCAAGACTCAACGCCCAAGCCGTTCTACCGCAACACGTCCGGCGTTGGTAGGAGGTTGCGGTGTACCTGCCACTTGCTCGAACCGCCGAAGAGCGTCGATACTATGTCATGCCCGCTAGCCCGTCGAGACACAGTCAACACAGAGTCGCCTCCCGAAGTCCACGCTAGCGACTGACAGTCGAATGTCCGCGGGACTCCCGAGACTGCTGGTGCCAGCGAACAAACCTAGAAATCCCTTCTTCGATGGTCACACCTGGGTCGTACCCCAGAACCCGACGTGCCTTTGTGATATCGGCGCAGGTTCGCCGTACATCCCCCGGCATTGGCGGCAACTGTTCGATCTGCGGCTCAACACCCAGCGCATCGCCGATAAGCTGGATCAACCGATCAAGCCGAACCGTTTGAGACTCTCCGAGGTTGAAGATCGCAAACGCCGGCTTGGAATCCTCTGTCCACTTCACCGCCCCACCGACTCCTTGGGCTATGTCTTCCACCCAGGTGTAGTCACGCTCGGCGGATCCGTCACCATATTGCGGTACAGGCTGGCCCCTTTGGATCAGCTTGGTGAATTTTTGGATCGCCAGGTCAGGACGTTGCCTCGGACCATACACGGTGAAGAAACGTAACGCCGCGACTCTAAAGCCGTGTAGGTGAGCATATACCGAACATTCCAACTCTGCAGCTCTCTTCGATGCCGCGTACGGTGAAATCGGTTCAATACTCGGGACGTCCTCGCTGAAGGGGACCGGTGTGTTGTCACCGTAAACAGAGGACGATGAGCCAAACACGAATCGCCGCACACCAGCTTTCCGACATGCTTCGAGAAGCGACACGGTGCCGCCGGTATTGATGGAAAAGTACAGCTCTGGTTTTTCAATGCTGGGGCGCACACCAGATCGAGCGGCGAGATGAACGACGCTGCTGACATCGTGGAGCAAACCAGCCAATGAGCCGGCCTCTCGAATATCAGTTTCGACGAATGTGAACCATGCGTATGCGCGCAACTCGGCCAGTGCGGCATCCTTGATCGAGCGGTCGTAGAACGGATCGAAGTTGTCAACTCCGACAACGTCGTAACCATCCTCGAGGAAACTCCGACATACGTGCGCACCGATAAAACCGGCGGCGCCGGTGACTAATACTCGTTCGCCCATCTTTCTTTAACGATAGCGTTCCGATGGCGAACCGCTCTGGCAGGTCGCTTGTGGCCCAAGATTATGTTCCGTCGCGTACCCTTCCCAACCAAGACCATAGACCGCGTCTCTCGCCCCTCCCTCAACCGCAACGATTTTCCGTGAAAGGAAGGAGCCGGTGCGTGTCCTGATCGTTACCACACCGCTTCCAACACCAACTCACCCAGATACAATGGCGCCATTGGCCCGCCAGATCAAATCCCTTCGAGAATTGGGTATCGTCATGGAGGTGCTCGAAGTGCGGGGGGACACTGGCCTCAAGTACTTATCCACCAGCCACCGTCGCCGGGATCACACGCATCCCGCCATTCCAAACAAGCGTCAGAATAGAACCGTGACTATTGCTTTCGTCGATCTCGCAACTCAACATGCGCAGGTCAAGACTGAGATTATGGATGCAGTTCAGAGGGTTATGGACACCGGACAATTTATCCTCGGAGACGAGCTGCAGGCATTTGAGGAAGAGTTCGCTGAATATTGCGGTACCCTTCACTGCGTGGGTGTGGGCAGCGGAACGGACGCACTGCATCTCGCATTACGTGCGTACGGAGTCGGTCCTGGTGACGAGGTCATTACCGCCGCGAACACCTTCATCGCAACCGCGTTCGCCATCTGCCATACCGGAGCCACGCCTGTTCTCGTAGACATCGAACCCGATGGCAACAACATGGACGTTCGCCTGCTCGAACGCGCCATCACCGCAAAGACAAAAGCCGTCATCCCGGTTCACCTGTTTGGACAACCGGCAAACATGGAGGCGATGCGGGAAGTCGCTCACGAACATGGCCTAGTCGTACTCGAAGACGCATGTCAGGCTCATGGCGCACGTTATAAGGGAGCGCGCGCCGGGTCTCTAGGCGACGCCGCCTGCTTCAGCTTCTATCCGGCAAAGAATCTCTGAGCCCTCGGCGACGGGGGCGCGATTGTAACAAATAATGATCAGGTCGCCGAACAGGCGAGGATTCTGCGAAACTGCGGTCAAAACATCAAGAATCAACACCCGCTGGTCGGCTTCAATAGTCGCCTCGATACATTGCAAGCAGCGGTTCTTCGAATAAAATTGCGCCATCTAGACACGTGGAACCACCAAAGACGAAACGCCGCCGCTCTGTACAACAAACTTCTCGCCGATTCAGGAATCGGACTCCCACGCGAACAACCGGGAACCGAGCACGTATACCACCTTTTTGTGATTCAGCACGATCGGCGTGACGAGCTGCACTCGTACCTCACCTCACACAACATTTCGTGCGGCACGCACTACCCAATGGCGATACACGAACAGCCGCCGTTTGCCAACGTGACGACGATTCCAGATGGAGCGCCAATTGCGAGCGCCAGATCCCGTAGAATCTTGTCGCTACCGATGTCACCGGATATCACCGAAGAGGCCATTCACGAAGTTGCATCCGCGATCCGGAGTTTTTTGTCCCAGTCGTGACGTTGTAACATCGTCCTGAGCAATTCCCGACGCCGCGTATCCACACCGTTCCTCGCAAAGGGTTGCGGTGCAGTCGTGAACCATACATTGTATGGTTATGACCAAGAAACGATCGAAAACCTTTCTCGGCGACTTCGAGCTAACCGTGCTCCTGGCGGTGCTTCGACTCGGGGACGAAGCGTACGGCGCGGCGATCCTCCGGGAAATCGAACAGCGGACCGGGCGCTTAGTACCGGGTGGCGCTCTCTATATCACGCTGGATCGAATCGAGTCCAAGGGGTTCATTAAATCCAAGCTCGGTGATGCCGGCACCAACCGAGGTGGCCGACCACGACGGTACATCACGGTCACAAACAAAGGGTTTGAAGCTGTTCGCGAATCGCGGGCGGCGTTGCTGAACATGATGAGCGGTTTGGACACCTTGTTCCGCGGATCGTGATGTTCGCCCGCGATCGACACACCGATCCCCCTCGCCTGGCCGAGTGGATCCTGGAGTCCATCGTCCCAAACCGAGTCGCCCGATGTGGGCTGACTGGAGATTTACGCGAGGCGTTCGCCGAGCGACGTCGGACCAGAGGATGGGCGGTTTGTGCTATCTGGTACTGGCGTCAAGCACTTTCTGCCGGCGCACGCTATGGCATCAAGCGGATCGTCGATCCTCAGCGGAGGCGCACCGGCGTGCAATTCGACAACAGTCCGTTCACTGAGGCGAGGCATTCACGCATGGCCAATATCATTCAAGACATTCGATACGCGTTGCGCGCGCTGGTGAAATCTCCCACCATGGCGGCGATCTCTATCATCGCCCTCACGTTGGGTATCGGGATGCCCACGATCATGTTCACCGTTGTAAATGGCGTCTTTCGGGATCTTCCGTTTGATCAACCGGAGCAGATTCTTCGCCTGTTCCTCACCGACCCTGTGCGGGGTGGAGCACGCTGGCGAGTTAGTCATCACGACTACGCGGATTGGCGCGCACAGCAAACCAGTTTCGAAAGCCTGGCCGGGTTCTCCACCGAAGACGTCACGTTGAGTGGAGGTGAGGCTCGCCCGCTTCGCCGAAATGCCGCGTTTGTCACCGCGAATGCATTCGATCTGCTCAAGGTGCGCCCGATGCTGGGCCGTTCCTTCCGCATCGACGACACAAGTCCCGCCGCGACATCGGTTGTGATCGTGAGTCACGGCGTGTGGCAAAGCCGCTTTGCCGGGGACCCCGATCTCACAGGGCGGATGCTTACGGTCGATGGGATACCGCGCACGGTCATCGGCGTCATGCCGGAGCGGTTCGGTTTTCCAACCAACGAAGATCTCTGGCTTCCCCTCGTACTGTCTCTCGATGCCACGCGTGCAGACAGCCCGGACCTTCAAGTGTTCGGACGCCTCCGGGATGGTGTATCGATCCAGCGGGCCCAACTGGAGTTGCGCACGATCGCGGCGCGACTCGCAGAAGAGTATCCGGAGACTAACCAGGACCTAAGTGCTGGCGTGACTGTATACGGATCGGGGTTGATCGATGAAAGCTTCGCGCGCGGTCTGTATACAATGCTCGGCGCCGTTTCATTTGTGCTGTTGATTGCGTGCGTCAACGTGGCGAATTTGTTTCTCGCCCGCGCGATCAGTCGAAGTCGCGAGATCGCGGTACGAAGTGCGTTGGGCGCGTCACGCGGCCGCGTGATCTCCCAATTCCTCGTCGAATCGTTTGCGGTCACGGCTATTGGAGGAGTGCTAGGGGCAATTGTTGCCTGGTTCGGTGTCCAGCTGTTCAAACACACGCTGACTTCGTTCGTGGGGTTGGCATGGGTCGATATACGAATCGACGGTACGGTGTTGATGTTCGTTGCTGGTGTCGTGCTGTTGGGAAGCCTGTTAGCGGGCGTGCTTCCCGCGTTGCAGGCATCGAGTGTCAAGGTGAACGCGGCGCTAAAAGGCGCACCACGAGGCGATGCCAGCCCTGGATTCCGCATCGGACGCATCGCGAAGGGGCTGGTCGTCGTCGAGATCGCGTTGTCGTGTGCATTGTTGGTGGTTTCCGGCCTCATGATCAAGGGCGTGTTGAAACTCAAAGCCGTCGATTTCGGTATGCCAGTCGAGGAGATCGTCACGGGCGAGGTAGAACTGCCCCGAGAGGTATACACGACGCTCGAGTCGCGAGTGCGTTTCTTCGAGGAGTTGGAAGCATTGATCGGAACCATTCCGCGTGTAATGACCGCGGCGCTGATGTCCGATATTCCCGGAACTATTGGATTCCGCATGCCGGTAACGATCGAGGGACAGACGTCTGGCGACGGGCAGACAACTCGAGTCGGTTTGCTGACCGTGACGCCCGGTTTCTTGCGAGTTCTGGATGCAAGGGTTATCGACGGCCGAGGCTTCACGCATCGAGATCGTTCGGGCGCGGAACCCGTCGTTCTGATCAATCGAAGTTTTGCCGATCGATTAATGCCCGATCGACGACCGATCGGTCGCACCGTGCGAGTGGGACGCGTGCGCCGCACTGTGGTCGGCGTTGTGCCGGATCTCTTTATGGGGAACATGGAAGAGCCGGATGCGAACGGGCCGGGGATCTATCTCCCGCTCGCGCAGAGCGGCAACGTGTCGATGCAGCTGATGGTGCGTACCGCGGGCGATCCGTTATCCGTGACAACGCAGGTGCGAGACGCACTCGAGTCATTGGATCCCGCGCTGGCTCTGATGGAAGTTGATCGAGTCGACAAACTCATCGCAAATGAAACGGCGGTTTTCGATGTTTTCGGCCGACTCTTTCTGTTGTTCGGCCTGGTGGCGTTGTTCTTGGCATCAATCGGGCTGTACGGCGTCATGACATTCACCGTGCGTCAACGCACTCGGGAATGGGGCGTGCGAATGGCGTTGGGCGCCACGGCGACCGATGTCGTGAGATTGGCCACGAAACAGGCTGCCGTGCAGATGGTGATCGGACTGTCGGCCGGTCTCGTCATCGCCGGCGCACTCTCGGTGCCCTTGGCGAACTTCTTTTATCAGGTCGAGCCGTGGGATCGGACGATCTTCGCCACGATCGCAGTCTTACTGTCGATCACCGGTGTGCTGGCAGCGCTCGCTCCCGCGCGCCGCGCAACCCTTGTGGATCCGCATGAGGCGCTACGTGACGAATAGTAAACGCGTGATCGTCGTAGCAGCCGCGACGCATCGAGTGTTCAGGGGAGCGTGGGAGGCGGACGATCCGGCCGTAGTGGCGATCGTTGACTCGCTCATCGAGGCAGAAGGCTTCTAGGGCATCGGCGAGATCTCGCCGGTGCATTTTTCCGGCGCCGGGTTTCCGGAAGCTGACTTCGATCCAACCGGCCGTGTGATGCGCGGCTTGCTCACCGTCGCCGGCACACATCGCGACCGGCGCAAGATCTCTAGCGTGCGGAACGTGCTGAGTCAGCTCGACCCGCCGGTAAGGGATCAGGTGGCGCGTGGGAATCTCATGCGAATCCTCTAGGTCGGGCGCTCACAGATGATGCCATCCCCATCGCGGCGCGCGGGTTGAGCAACGAGCTGAACCCCTTCGCCATGACAGCCCCGCAAAAGTGTACCCTGCTGCAATAAAAATGGCTACGCGCCAAAGCGCGGTCATTAGTATCCTCGGCGGGCGTTCGGTTGTATTCCGCCGCCCAGGAGGTGCAGATTGCGCAGATGCCGGCCACGCTCGTGGGGCCTATTCCGGCCGATCGAGTTCCGGTTCTGCCGATGCCGCAGAAGGTCCCTACGGAGAAGTCCGCCTTATAAACCTCGCCCCAAGTTCCTCTCGATTGATGGCCGTGCCGCGGAGATAAACCGTGTCAATCCGTCTCGTGTTGGTGATGTCATCGAGCGGATTCGCATCCAGTACGATGAAATCCGCGCTCTTGCCCGCCGCCAAGGTGCCAACGTCAGTCATCTGCATCAGGTCGGCAGAGTTACCTGTTGCCGCCGCAATGACTTCGGCTGGGGTCATCCCGGATCGTACCATGTCTTCCATCTCGAGATGAACGGCCCAGGGTACGCTCCCGTCCGTGCCGAACGCGATCTTCACGCCGGCATCGTTGAGCCGATCAAGGTTACGGGCCTGAATTCCGAACCTCTCCTGAACCGCCGGCCGATCGACGGACGCGTCCTGCATCTCCTGCAGCTCGGCGGGCGGAACGGTTCCGCTCAACCAACCCACGTCTGTCACCACCCCCGGGTTGGGGAGGTTGGGAACCAGGACCACATTCGGACGCTCCTGCCAAAGTGCGAGAAGTTCGTCGTCGAGGTCCCGGTCCCGCACCCCGTGAGCGAACGCGTCGAGTCCTGCCCGGAGGAGCCCCTTCGCGTCCTCGAGCGTGAACACGTGGGCGATGACGCGAGTCCCGTGGGTATGGGCCTCGTCGATAACCGCGCCGTAGAGGGCCGGCGACAGTTTTTCGTAGCGGCCGTTGCGGTCGTCGACCCAGATCTTAATGACGTCCACTTCCTGAGTGGTTAGTTCCCGCGCTGCCGCCCTCGCTTCGTCCTCGTTCGTGACCCAGAAGGGTGCCTCTGAACGTCCTGGCTCCGGAGTGGTGATTCCGCGCCCGGCGGTGAGTGCACGCGCGCCATCCGGCACGATCTCGTCTTGCATTTCGAACGGGACGGCGCCGGTGTCATGGCCTAGGCTTACAACAGTGCCGGCGCCGTAATACGCCATGTGTTGCAGTAACTCGGCCCGCTCTTCACGCTCGGGTGATAAATGAACGTGGGCATTGACGATCGCCGGCATGACGGTCTTGCCACCGAGGTCAACGCGGGTCGCACCGCGCGGAATCTCTAAGGCCGCCCTTGGCCCCACGGCGGTGAAGCGGTCGTTCTCGACTATGAAAACCGCGTCCTCGATCGGTGCGCTTCCATCCCCGACGATCAGGCGTGCGCCTTCGAACACCGTCACGCTCGTCTGGCTACCAGCTTCCGGACGACCTGTGCAGGCGGCCATCAGAACGACCACCACCGAGATCGCGGCGAACATCGCTATCATGATTCGCGACTCAACTTTGGTTTGGTGCATGCGGACCTCTCTCATGATATGGATAGCCGTTCCAAAAGGAGTCTCTTGCCTGACCCAAGAACGATGGACCGGTGTACGGGAGGATGCAAGCGTTCCCGGGGCCGCAATCAGATTGGTCAACCGTGACGGCAGGCACGCACACTGGCAACGAGATTACGGGTCACGACCCAGCCGATCGAAGGCGTTACGCGTTAGATTGCCGCGATGAGCTGGCTCACCGTCATCCATATACTCGGTGCAGTACATTGCGATCGAGCAGTTTAGATCCCAGATACGCCAGCCAATCTCATCCGGACGACGTCGAAAGCGCTTCATTTCAGTCGCGCCCCCAATTTGCGAGTTGACCGCGAATCGCGGCTACGCGTGTCTCCACGAGATCGCGAATCGACCGGTGAATGGGGATGTCATCTGTTTGGCTTGCAACCTCGTCGTGTGTAGCATCCAGAGCGCTGGAAACAGCCTCTTCGGTTTCGCGTAACAAACGTTTCATGCCGCGAAGTGTGATGCCGACCTCGTTGGCCATACGTGACCAGTGTCGCGCGCGCACATACGCAAACCGTCGCTCGCCGCCAATTGCCATGGCCGATTTGCGTTGCAACCCTTTGTAAACCTCCGTCGATACCATGTCGTAAAACGGAGCCAGTCGTACACCATCATCGCCATACAACAGTGCCACGTTTTTGGCGTGCGCGTCCTCGTTACCGACGAGGTAGTTGAATACTCCCCACCGCACGAACGCAGCGATGTCAGCCAGGGGGAGTGCGCTGTGTTCCCGCAGCAATTGGACGGCGGTGGCAAACCCGGGTCCGCCGTCTGCCTCATACTTTGCCGCGGGAAGACACGCGGTTGCCTGGCAAAAATCCTCCTGATGAACACGAGCGATATTGTCGTTCTCGCGAATTCGGTCAAACCGCTTTATGGCCAACAGCGGTATGCCGACATCAAGCATGAAAACATGTGGAACATTCAGCTCGCAACGACCAGCAAGACGCATACAGAAGTACTCGTTTTCCACGAGGTATGCGAAACCGAGGCTCGTTCGCTTCAAGATGTGTGTCGTAGCCGCACCCGCGCGGGCCAGGCGCCAGTCGTTATCGTCGAGCCGTAGAGTCAATTTGGGAAGTGCGCCGGGAAGAGAAATCCGCCCCTTGCGTTGTTCGTCCATCAACGCTGTATCGTCAGGTGCGTTGAACAGCTTCCCCAGATGAGCTACAGTGATCGCTTCGTACGACCCCGGAGGCCGCGTGTCGAGTTCGCCCGGCCAGATGGAAACCGCACCGGGGCATTCGCCCCCAATAGCTCCCAGGATGCCGGAGGTGTTGCGATCGGCAACCCCTGCGTGCCTTGCCATGAAATGGCGGAACTCGCTTTCGGGCAGCAGATTTTCAAAATACGGCCGCGTCCTCCTGTCATCGTAAGATTCCTTCTTAAGAGGAAGACTAATCGAAATAGGAGAAGCTTCCTGAGCGACCGGGCTGCAATACGTGAAGGACATGCGACCGCGATCTAAGGCAATACGTCCCGCCACCTGATCACCCAGGAAAACAGTAAACCCCACGTCACTCATAAGAACTAGTCGGTGCTCGGCTGAAACTGGCCGCGCGGTTGTAACACGATTTCGAGTCCAAGAGCGTCAAGAACAACCATGACTTTTTGTATGCTGGCTCGACGTCGGCCGTGTTCCAATTCAATTAGGAAACGGCGGCTCACGCCGAGAAAGTCAGCGGCCTGGTCCAGGGTCATGCCGGCAACCTTTCGACGGTCGCGGACTACGGCTCCTAGATCCTCGAGGTTGTGGATGAGAGTTTTTTTGTCGGCGCTTGTTTTCATAGTTCCGTACGGGGAACTATAGTTGTCCTATCAAATAGGGACAAGTAAATAGTCCCCTTTGAGGAACTACTGTAAGCGGCCGGACGAAAATTTATATTAAGTTCCCTTTAAGGAACTATAATTTCTGACGCCGGCTCGTCGGTTCGCGATTCGGTTACGCCGCTGGTGGATTTGTGAGGAGAAGCCGCCCATGCCGGTAACCGCGCGCCTGTCGCGGAAGTTCTATGAAAAGTTGGGCGAAGATATCGCCCAGGATTTCGTGGATTGGTTCAATATGGAAGCACGAAATGCCGCCGCCCGCACCGATCTCATCAAATGGACGTTTGTATTTTGGGCGACGAGTGCGTTGGTCGTCATCAGCATCATGACCAGACTCTTGTAGCGGGCCAAGTCGGCGTCATGTTTGGGGAGTCGGCGCGCCGTTCGAATTAAACATGTCGGCGGTTACCTTCCACGTACCGTCCAGTTGTTTTCTCCAAATGGTCAGGTATTTGCCTTCGATGCTAATGGGGCCTTCTGGACCATCCATCTTCATCTCATAACTGCCCCTCGTGAAGCCCATATCCCCTCCACCACCCACTTCCGCTGCATCCGGACTCCAAGTGATAGAGAACCCCGGCATCGCTTCGAGCCCGGTGATCACGGTGTGAATGGCTTCCTTGCCCTGTGCCAAAGGAAAATCGGGCGGAAGTAAAGTACCGTCATCAAGGAACTGTGCAACGAACGCGTCCGCTGGGTTGTCACTGGCGGAATAAGCATCGAGCCAAGACCGATCCGCACTCAATAGAGCGTCGCGCTCAGCGTCGAGATCAATCTCAGGTTGGGGACTGCAGGCAACGATCGTTAAGACGGTGAGCGACGATACGACGGCGGCGAATCGCATGATTCCCTCATTGATAACGTATATGAAACTTGTGCCTTCCAATGTCAGATACTGACGTCCCGGACCGCAATGGACAAGGCCGCGATAAGACAGCGCCTCTGGTGGCTGGACAGTCCTACCGCGGATCGGCATCCTTGGAGAAGAACTCCCATCCTAAACACCCTGGGATTCGGAAGGCCAGTTAATGTCACTCGCAGATATTTTTTCAGAGCACAGTTCGAGGTGGGGCGCGGTTGCTTGCTGTGCGGTTGCCGTTATGTGTGTTTCGGTATCGTCCTCAACCGTTGGGCAAACGACCCCCACATCGGAGATCACGGCTCCCAACCTCACGATTGACCGGCTCTATTCGCTCCCCCACCTCATCGGTACGGCACCCGGCGGCTTCACGTGGTCGGCCAATGGGCGATACGTGGCGTTCTTGTGGAACGACGAGGGACACAACTTCCGAGATGTTTGGATACTCGACGTCGAGAACCCCAACGGTCGGCCGGAACGAGTAACCCGAATGCCTCGTTCGCCGGCATCCCCTCCAGACCCCAACGATCCCGTGTCCGTCGCCGAGGCGGAGACGAGACTCGATACCGATCCGGGTGTTAACTCGGTGGCGTGGCATCCCGACGGGCAGCAGTTGCTGGTGAGCTTTCTCGGCGATCTCTGGCTGGTCGCGCCGCAATCGGCGCCGCGCCGATTGACCGACACCGATGCGGTCGAAATGCTGGCAGCGTATTCCCCGACCGGAGACGTCCTTGCTTTCCTTAGAGAAGGCGACCTGTGGCTGATGGCCGCAAACGAACCGGTCTCCACGGCAGTGCGGAGGACAACCATCGCTCGTCCGGGCGTCCGGCTCGCCAGCTACCGGTGGTCACCTGACGGATCGCACATCGCGGTGCTCGAGATGGACCAGCGAAAGGTGCCGGTACGTGGGATTCCGGATTACCTCAGCGATGAAACTCGGTTGGTTGAGATACGACGCGCATATCCCGGTGAGGATGCGGTTGCGCAACGTATCGGCATCATCGACGCGACGCTCGCCCCAACGCTTGGTGACAATATCGCGTGGATCGAGATGGAGGGAGGACCGCCAGGTAAAGAGACACCTGACATGCTGCTCAGCTATCGGTGGTCACCCGATGGTGACCGGCTGGCAATCGATACGAGTGACCTCTTCGCCAAAGACCGACGCGTTTACGTTTTGGATTTCGCCGGCAACCCGGTAGCGGCGGCGCGACTTGTTGTGCGCGAGCAAGAGCCACTGAACGAGACGTTTTACTTCTGGCGGATCGAGTGGTCGACCGATTCGCGGTCACTCTACTTTCTTTCGGATCGAGATGAGGACTACCACGTCTGGGCGGTGTCACCGTCTGAGCATGCAACCGAACCTGTACAGCTCACGCGTGGTCCATGGGCCGTTGCTTCGATGTATCCGGTGGAAGGCGGGCTGGTTGTGGTTGGTAACCGGGGCAACGCAGAAGAACGACATCTCTTTTTCGTAGACGACGCCGGAAACAACATTGTGCAACTCAGCGAGCGTTCCGGCACACACACACCGACAGTGTCGCCGGACGGACATCACGCGGCGGTGTTGTTTTCGAGCGACCAATCACCACCTGAGTTGCTGATCACCGCGCTTGGCGACGAAAGAAACGAGCGACGAGTCACCGAATCGCCGGTGGCAGAGTTCTCGACGTATGAGTGGGTCACACCCCAGTACGTCACCTTCCAGAGTCATGTCGATGGCACGGCCTTGCACGGCCGCCTTACACTACCGCCGGACTTCGATCCGACGCGAAGCTACCCAGCAATTCTTGGCTCGGTTTACACCGATGCCGTGCGCAACCAGTGGGGCGGGCGGACCGCTCATCCCACGTGGGGTCTCGATCAGTATCTTGCCCAGGAAGGGTACATCCTGCTCAACGTGGATATGCGCGGGAGCTGGGGACGGGGCAAAGATCACCGGCGTGGCATCCGTCTGGATTACGGGGGCATGGACATCGAAGACCTGGAGAGCGGTGTTCGGTTCCTAAAAACCCTCGGGTACGTGAACATGGATCGGATCGGGATCTGGGGCTCCAGCTACGGTGGGCTCATGACCGCAATGTCGCTCTTTCGAAAGCCGGGTCTGTACGCCGCGGGTGTCGCGGGCGCACCGGCCACGAGTGTGTGGCACGCGCTGACCGGTCAAATGGC
>JAZDDD010000816.1:0-7587 GCA_036679545.1 Gemmatimonadota bacterium
CGGATGGAGTGTCTTCACTCGGCCGTCGAGGATTTCCGGAAAACCGGTGAGTTGGTCCACGGGAATGACCTTAACGCCGGCTTCTTCCAACACACGCGCCGTACCACCAGTGGAGGCAATGTCCCAACCAAGATCGACGAGGTTTTGAGCGAATTCCGCTACTCCACGTTTGTCAGAAACCGAAATCAGCGCACGTGGCACAGTTGGTTTGCTCCAAGTTGATGTTTGCGCTGGCGCGCAAGCTGCCAGCTACCCGCTGCCAGCTACCCGCTATTCCTTGCTGCCAAGCTGTCCCGCACGTTATGCCGTGAAGGGTGTGCAATTGCTGGCGTCTCTTCCACGTCCGCCGTCACTGCGGGCAGCGGGTAGCGGGTAGCATCCCAAAACTTCCACCGTCGCCGCGGGCAGTTAGGAACATCCCAAAAAACCAATTCATCGCGCCGAGATAACAATTCGCTCGGCTGCTTGGAACGCATTGAACTCTAACGGCAGGCTTTTCGTACCTTGTCGAGCGATCAATTTTACCACGGCGGGTAACAGTTGGTGTTCGGCGTCGCGTACGCGAGCCGCTAGGGTTTCGGGTGTGTCATTGTTGTGCACGGGCACCGGCCATTGTGCGACGATCTCACCCTGGTCGTATTCTGTTGTAACCAGATGGATCGTAGGTCCGCTCACTTTGACACCCGCCTTGATAACCGCACGATGCACTTGCTGCCCGTACATACCCTTTCCACCAAACGATGGCAAGAGCGCCGGGTGAATATTGATCATGCGCCTGTCGTAAGCTTCAACGACCTGGCCTGGTACCAACCGCAGATAGCCGGCGAGGACGATAAAGTCGATGCGATGTTCCTTCAAGGTGGCCAGAATTTCAGGTGCGTCGGAATGATCACGAAACACGCAAGTTGGGACACCAGCTGTTGACGCGCGCGTAACGGCGCCGGTACCATCCCGATCACTGCAAACCAAGGCGACCTGCACCGCGTCGTCGTCGCGGCAGTTGTCCAACAGTGCCTGGAGGTTGGTACCGCCGCCCGAGACAAAGGCCACCACGCGCATTGGCTTGTTCGTGTGTTCCTCGTTAACCATTCAACGACACGGCGTGAGTCACTGAGCTAACCAGGGCGTTTATGTCGTCCTCCGCTACGGTTCGCACATCGAGGAGTACCTTATTGTCACCGGCTCGAGCAACCACCGCTGGCGAACTGTCCCGTAGTGTGGTGAGCAAGAGATCTACATGTGACGTCCCGATCGCAACCAACGTTGTTGGCAGTTCGCAGTCGGGGAACGACCCGCCGCCTGGCGATGACATACCAGGTTCGACGGTTGCGCCATCAATTCGGGCCGCGAGTGCCGTGGCCCGCCTCTCGAGTTGTGCTGGTGGGGCTGTAAGCATGGAGAGGACGGGAACTTCCGTCATGGCCCGGGTCGGATCGCGATACAGATTGAGTGTCGCCTCCAGAGCGGCGAGTACGATCTTGTCCGGTCGCATGGCACGCGCGAACGGATTCTGAGCTGCCCTTGCCACAAGCGCGGCCGGGCCAGCGATGATGCCGGCTTGCGGGCCACCCACGAGTTTGTCCCCTGAAAAGACCACCAACGCACCGGTCTGCACACTGGCTTGTACAAGGGGTTCACCGCGCAGCCCGTACTGCTCCAAATCCACCAAAAGGCCGCTACCACAGTCGTGGATGAACGACACACCGCGTGGGTGGCACAGGCCCGCCAGCTCCTCGGGTGGCACATCGCTGGTAAACCCGGTGATCGCAAAGTTGGATCGATGCACTTTGAGAACGCATTTTGTGCGTGGGCTCAATGCGGCCTCATAGTCGCGTATCCGTGTGCGATTTGTCGACCCGACATCCACTAAGACGGTTCCACTTTTTCCCAAAATATCCGGAATACGGAACGCGCCGCCAATCTCGACCAGTTCGCCGCGGGACACAATCGTCTCGCCGCTCTCTGCCACGGTGTTCAACGCAAGGACGAGGGCGGCTGCCGCGTTGGTGACGACCAGTGCGTCTTCCGCCCCGGTCACCTTCCGAAGCAATTCGCGGACATGCATGCGCCGAGACCCCCGCGTGCCCGACTCGAGATCGTATTCGAGTGTGGAGTATGCGGCTACGCGATTGATGGCGTCAACGGCGCATTTTGCCAGTGGTGCCCTGCCAAGATTGGTATGCAACACGACACCGGTGGCGTTGATGACTGGGTGAAGCGTGGGGGCCGTTGCGTGATTTATGCGTTCTTGCAACGCTGGTAACCAGCCGGTGTTAGGTGGAGTGCCCCCCTGCTGGCGCGACTCATCGAGTAACTCGCGAATACTCTCCACCGTCACCGCTCGTGAAGCGTGGTCCAACAACCCTGCCTTTTCCGCGTCATCCAGCAATTGGTGAACGGCTGGGAGATGCTGACGGGCGTCGCTCATGTGGAGTCTGGGGGCGTGATTGAATCGGCCGGTAGTGGTATGAGTAGCGTGCGCGTGGATGTTTCCGCATGCCCGAGGAGATTCCTAACGCTGGCCTCGATGACGTATCGTTCGCCCGGAACAAGCGCGGTAAGGAGGACGATTACGAACGTGTTGTAAATCGGCGGCCGCTCAGACAACAACGCGTCCTGCCGCGCATTCTCCTCGACGTCTTCGAACGATGTGCTATCCGCTTCGTCTACAGTTTCCTCGATCGAAATGGTGTCGGCGACGGTGCTATCGGTGACGATGGAATCTTGTAGTAGGGAATCAATCGCCAGGGAGTCGGTACCGATGGAATCTCTGATTGCCGCGGCGATTGAATCTTGTTGTGCGGCGGCAATTGAATCCATCACGGCCGCCAGCGAATCCATTTGAGCTGCTCGTAAAGAGTCGAAATCCGGCTGCCACAGAATTGATGCAACATCGATCGGCACGGAATCCGGTAGCAGGAACACGCGGGCGGAATGCGCGACCCGTATGTCGGAGGCCAGTGCCTGAGTGAATTCGGTTGCCACCGCCATGCTGTCAACGATGCCTGCATTGCGCATGGTTGGACCGGTCGAGTCGTGTACAAAAGTCCAAAGATCGAAACTCGCGATCGAATCCAACGAGACTAACGCGGAATCAAACGCCTCGCGCCGCTCGCGACGCTCGTTGTTGTTTTCATCCAGGGTGGCGATCATCACGTATTGTCCGCTGGGTACACCTCGTATGGAAAATGTGCCGACAGAATCCGTGATGCTAAGGTAGGTAACGGAATCGCTCACGCGGATCAGTTCGACGAGTGCGCCAGTCGCCACGGTGCCCGCTTCCCAGTCCACGACATTCCCCGCAGCATGTGTTGCCGGTATGCTCGTGCCGGTGGAAAAAACGATGGTCCGAGAAGAGTCGTAGCGATTCTGCCGAAGGTCGGCGATTCCTGGCTGCAACCAGACCGTGTACGTTTCTCCCGGCAACCAACCACCGCCGGGCTTTACCGTCACTCGGTTGCGCTTCCACGACACGCGAACATCGTCATGTCTCGGTGAGATGTTGATGAGGTTCTCTAGATTTCCACCGGACCGCTCGTCAATGACCTCATCGAACTGGAATTCGACGTCATCATCAAAACCCGTAACGACTGTTCCCGAATCAGGAATGATATTCAAGAGCACCGGGGGTGACGCATCAAATGGACCTCCGGGCGGCTGTTGAACCGTGGCACATGCCGCGGCGAGCGTGGTTAGCAGCCCAACGACTTTAGCTTGCCAGATAGCGCGTCTCGCTGTTCTGTCCACCCCTTCTCCTTTTGCCGTTCCCGTTCGACCACATCGGCGGGTGCTCGTCCAACGAAATTGTCATTGGAGAGCTTGGCGTTCACTTTCACCAACTGTGCCTCCAACCGATCACGTTCTGCGGAAAGTCTGTTACACTCCTTTTGGACGTCGATAGCATCACCGAGGGGGACGAACACCGTTGAGCCGTTTGGCAATACCGCATTGCCACCGGCCTCCTCCGGCTCTGCGCCCGTGAGATCGACGATTTCCAGTTTGGCCAACCGGCGGATCGTTTCCATCTCACTTGTCAACGCCTCTTCTACGTCGTGGCTCGATGGTGTGACGTAGGCGCGCATCATTGTACCCGGTGGTACGTGATATTCAGCGCGAATAGAGCGGACGGCACCTACCAGTGACTGCACGGCGGTGAAGCGTCCTTCCCAGCACACTCCGCGCAATCTCGCCGCTGGGACCATCCTGGCCGAGCCGTGGCTTGACCTGTTCGATATACCAATCCGCGACTTCGTCCCAGAGAAAGTGGTAAATCGTGTTGGCGGTTTCGCTGAACCGAAATGCGTCGAGTGCTTCGGTTGTTTCGGTGACCGCCCGTTGCGTGCGCGCAAGAATCCAACGGTCCGCCAGCTCCATCTGTCCGGCATCGATGGCTGCAATAGGTGTAACCGGCTTCTCGAGATTTGTCAGAATGAACCGACCGATATTCCAGAGCTTGTTGGCGAAATTCCGTCCAACGGCGAAGCTCGTATCGAGATCGTCCGGATCCAGGTTGACATCGGCCCCAGTGGCCGACCCGGCTACCACTGTGTAGCGTAAGGCGTCCGCACCGTATCGCTCCACCACGTGCAACGGATCGATGCCGTTGCCGAGCGACTTGGACATTTTGCGATTCTGTGTGTCGCGGACCATACCGTTCAAATACACGGTGGTGAACGGCTTCTCTCCCATGAAGTGGAAACCCGCCATGATCATGCGGGCAACCCAGAAAAAAATTATGTCGGGGCCCGTGACCATGGAGTGGTTGGGGTAAAAGCGACGGACGTCTGGTGTTTTGTTTGGCCAACCCAACGTGGCGAATGGCCACAACCAGGACGAAAACCATGTGTCGAGCACGTCTTCATCCTGGCGAAGCACCGCACCACATTCACATTTATTCGGCGCGCTCTCGGCCACGATTGTTTTTCCGCAGGATTCCGACGTGCAATACCACGCCGGGATCCGATGACCCCACCACAGCTGACGCGAGATGTTCCAATCCCGAATATCTTCCAGCCAATTTTCGTATACCTTGCCCCACCGCTCCGGTACAAAGCGAATGTCGCCCTGCCGATATGCGGCCAACGCGGGTGCCGCCAGCGGTTTCATTTTCACAAACCATTGGTCGGAGAGAAATGGTTCGACGATGGTGTGACAACGGTAACATTTACGAACACGATGTTCATAGGGCTCAATGCGATCCATCAAGCCCGCTTTTTCCAAAAGTTCCACCGTTTGCTTCCGCGCTTCGTCACGATCCAGGCCTTGCAAGGACACGGGCACACGGTCGATGTTCGTCATCTTGGCGTGTTCGTCGATCACCACGGGCCGGTCCAAATCCAATGGTGATTCGTTGGCGATGTCGAAGTCGTTCGCGTCGTGAGCCGGTGTCACCTTGAGCATGCCGGTTCCAAAATCTTGCTCGACATGATCGCTTGTACCGATCGGGATCTCGATGTCGCTGAGCGGTATGAGCACCGAACGGCCGTTGACATCGGCAAAACGCTCATCGTCCGGGTGAAACACCAGACACACGTCCCCGAACATCGTCTCAGGTCGTGTGGTAGCGACAACGACGTGGCGTTGTGGTTCATCGCGTAGCCGGTAACGAATGTGATACAATTGGGCGGTCCGGTCGTGAAATTCCGCTTCCTCGTCCGACAACGAAGTTGAGCATCGGGGGCACCAATGAATGACGCGATGCCCACGATAAAGTAAATCTTCATGGTACAACGTCACGAACACCTTGATGACCGCGCGCGAATACTCTTCATCGAGGGTAAAACGCGTACGCGACCAATCACACGATGCACCGATGGCCTTGAGCTGTTCGAGAATGGTGCTGCCCTTTGTCTCGACATGCGACCAAATCCGTTTTACAAACGCATCACGACCTACATCGTGTCGTGTTAGACCCTCCTGGGCGATCACACGTTCCACGACATTTTGTGTCGCAATCCCCGCGTGGTCCGTGCCCGGAAGCCAAAGAGCTTCGCGTCCACGCATTCGTTCGAAACGGATCAACACGTCTTGTAACGTATTGTTGAGCCCATGACCCATATGCAGCACATCGGTCACATTCGGCGGCGGAATAACGATGACGTAGGGGTCACGATCCGACGCGTTGTCCGCTGTAAAGACACCGGCATCCATCCAACGTTGGTAGATGGCGCGCTCGATCGTCGATGGATCGTACGTCGGAGGCAGTTCCAGAGCTTTCATGTTTTCGAGACGATCCCAGGGACGGCCGTCAGGACTTGCTCTCCATCATCGCCGAAGGTCGCTCGTGTGTGTCGGTGCCCGCAACGAGAATTCGGTTCACGACATCATCAACTCCAGTCACGCTTGACGCCAACTCGAGTGCAATGTCGCGTGTGCGCTCGTCTGAAACGATACCCTCCATCTCGATAAGGCCCTCGCCGAATGCATGGACGTCGATCTCCGCTTGCCGTGTCGTGGGGTTGCCCCGCAGGGCGCTCAACAGGTCCCGCTCGATCTGTTCAGGGTCAGGTGGATCGTCGTCGCTCCCCTCGCGAATCCGGCGGACCGCCGATTTGAATCGGTCCGAATCCACGTTACCCAACAGCTCGCTCAGTACCACGCCGCTGACCAGGCCGACGCCCAGCGCGAAGACACCGAGTACGGTCAATCCCAGACCGTCATACCTATCCGAGGCGTTGTGTTTCAGGGTCGGCTCCTGTAGCACTGGGAAACGTGATCTGTTTAGATTACTGACCTTAACAATGTACATCTCTCGCGGCTGAATCAACGAATGTCGACATCAGAGAATGCGACCCGGAGAGCCTGGATCAACGCCGTCGTTTTGGTGGTGTCGGTGGCGGTGGCGCTGGTTCTATTTTTCCTGCTGAAGGATAGTACGGCTCCTCTCCTGTAATTATCGTTCCGCGGATCAAATCCCCCTTTTGGGGTGGTTGTCAGCGGTGCCCCTTAAAAGGAATAGGCATAGATGGCTGAGACGATTGCATTGACCCTGCCAGATGGGACCGTTCGGGACGTGCAGATGGGAACGACCGGTTTCGAGGTTGCCAAAGCCATCGGTCCGGGCCTAGCCAAGGCGGCTCTGGCGGTCAAGGTCGATGGCGAGGTGTGGGACCTGGGGCGAGCTATTGGCCACGATGCGCAGTTCGAGGTCCTGACGGATCGTCAACCGCAGGCCCTGGATGTCCTCCGTCATTCGGCCGCGCACGTCCTCGCCACCGCGGTGCGTGAACTATTCCCGGACGCAGCCATCGGATTTGGACCGGCCATCGAGGATGGCTTCTACTACGATTTCGATGTGGGCCGTCCGTTTACACCGGAGGACCTAGAGGCCATCGAGACACGGATGCGGGCGGTGGTCAAGGCAGACTACGCGTTTGATCGCCAAGAAGTAGACCGCACCGAGGCGGAGAAGCGGTTCAAGGGGGATCCGCTGAAGCTCGAGCGTTTGGGCGAATTGAGCGACGATGAGACGATCTCCGTGTATACGGATGGCCCGTTTGTGGACTTGTGTCGTGGACCGCACCTACCAAGTACCGGACGTATCAAACATTTCAAATTGCTTAATGCGGCTGGGGCCTATTGGCGTGG
>JAZDDD010000817.1:0-4917 GCA_036679545.1 Gemmatimonadota bacterium
CGACCGCCAAATCCTTGGCCGCTTGAATGGCAACCGCGCTTTGCCCATCCAGCGTGGCCCCAAAAAGTAGCATGTGCAAATTGTGACTGGGATAAATACCCGGTGGGCCGCCATAACTGGCTTGTTGGTCAGTATGCCACGCGTTTTGATTCGAACGAACGGCGTCGCTGTAGCGGCCAATGTTCATATAGATGTGCGAAGGCATGTGGCGAATGTGGCTCGCACCCGGAATGGCGTCACCAAGATAGTCGGCACACGCCTCGGCCTTGCCGGGATCTTGCGACGCCTCCACCAAATGGATGTAAAGGTGGCACGCGCCCGGATGACGTATATCGCGGTCCAACACGCCCTCGAGGATATCTGTGATTTTTTGCACTGACGGATCCGCCAAATCCACACTGCCGCGACGAGGCCGAAGCAACATCAGTGATTCACCGTGTAGCGTTGCCACATCCAAATCGTTGGGGAACCGACGTACGACATCCGCAATCGCTTGCGAATACAGCGAATCTAAATGACGTCGGCGATCGGCGGTTGGTTCCGCCTCGAAGCGAACAGCCATGGCTTCGACGAGTGCGCGTTCGACGTCAGTCGCATGCCGCAAAAGGTCCCGGGCCTTGCCGATGGCCGTATGAGCCTGACGTTCGGCGTCAAGCGACATGCGGCCATTGAGATACGGGCTCAGCGACCACGCCTCGCCAAAAAAACACATGACACAGCCGTTATCGTAGACCTGTGCCGCACGAAAGGACTTGGTGGCCGAGCCCGCGCCAAAGGCATACATAAACTGCATGCCCTCGTTGAAATATGCCTGCGCGGTGTCAGATGTCGTTGAGACGACCCTGGAATGGGGCCCAAGGTTTCCATACAGGGGCACCGTGGATTCCTCTGACATCCCATTCGACCCTTGAGCGCTCAGGCTAACGGCAAATAGGACGGGTGCCAATACCACGCAACGGTGAATAAAACCAACCATGCTCGTCAACCTCCGGATCGATTCGCGGGTGTTCACTGTCTCAGACAATGGTGTCGTGCTGGGAGTCCGCGGTCAACCGGACCCACTCCGCAGCCACAAGGTCTCGTCATACCGTGGCCCACGCTTTATCATAACTCCCATCCAACCATCGTGGGCCGTGACGCCAGTTCGGGCACAGCCTACGGACCCTTCGCTAACGCGGAAAAGGTGCATCATGGAGCAAGCAAATCCCCGCCTCGCCGATATTGAGCAAGCCCTCGCCGATGCCGGCGCACTCGAGGAGAGCCAAAGACGCATCGCGGCGAATGCACTCAAAGGCAGTTTAATTTCTCGGATTGCCCTGTACCTGATCGGCGCCATTTTGTTGGCGAGCATTTTCGGTCTGGCGCTGCCACCAATAATCATGAGTGTTTTTGGCATCACGATCGTCGGAGTGACTATCGTCGGTCAGATGTTCAGACCCGATGTAAAATTTATCAACGCGAAGGGCCACGTACTTCAGTTGCGGCGTGTGATTACCACGGCCAAAAAGGAATTGAAGGCCTCACTAGACGGCGACTCCGCCGTTTCGGATCCCGACACGATATTCAGCCGGATTGACAGCGTCGTGGGCGAGGTCGAGCGCAACCATCACCTTGACTATGCCATCATGAGGGAACGCATTGTGAGCATGATGCCGAGACTTGGTGAGGGACAGGAGGGACAAGCATGAATACCGACGTTGCCATGATCGACGACGTGCCAACGCGGTTCGACGCCATTCCTCCGAAAATTCGGCGTTCGGCCATCGCGGGAAGCACACGCCGTTACTTGGGCGCAAGAAACAATGACACGATTCCCTGGCCTGACTACACGTCGTCGCACGACAACGAACTTGGGTTGGGCGAGCACATGCAAGGCATACAACGTATAAAGCAACATCTCATCGTTACCGGTGGTGTCAAAACCGGGATACGAAAATCGCAATTTATCATCATCAAGATGGGATCTCAGTCCGCATTACAACCGTGGTCGCTACCAAAATACGGCTATCCCTACAAGAAGCCTGATGAAAGAGATTGCATCGTCAAGGTGATCGATGTAGACCGATCCCTCTGGCACGCCGGCGGTATTCAAGCCGTGGGCGACGTTGTCGCCATTCCCGTTTACGGGTCGGACAAAAAGAAACCGGGATCGGAAGTGCGGTTTTTCAATTTCGACAATCCGGAGTCACCCAAGGAACTTACGGGTATCACCCTCGTCAAACCGGATATTGAGTCCAAGGCCATCGCCATGACCCGCACACCGGACAACTATTACGTGTTGATGGTGTGGGACGACCAGGTCTTGGACTTTCATCGTAGTAAAACGACCGTCATCACCGAAGGTTTTAGCGAAACTCCGGTTCGCCTCCGAAAGAGTGAAGTGATAGGCGGTTTCCAACCCGGCGGTGGCGGGCAATCCGGCACCGGCACATACCAATCTCTGAATTTCGGGTGGCAACCCGGAACCAAGAAAAAGCCTCTCCCACGTTCCATGGTAAGGACCTGATGGATTTGTACAAGGTGTGGTGGCCAGACGGTTTTGACGGGAAGGTCCAGATCAAATTCATGAAGCAGAAACAAATGTATTGCTACAACCAGCAAGCCAATTTTGGTGCGGGTAGCGGCATCTACGTTCAAGACGAGCGGCACATGTTCCTTTACGCGGCCTCACATTGGTTGCATGGGGGCAACAAACGATACAACTTCAGCGAATATGCATATAGCTTGGACGCGCCAACGGATTGACACACATCGATGTGTGATCAGGGGCTGGCGTTCAGGGCATCCACCAACGCATCGATGTCATCGTCAGTATTGTAAACGGCAGGCGAAATTCGAAACCGCCCATTCCCGATGCGAGAGATCACAACGTTGGCATTCCGCAGTTTGCGCTCCAAAACCTGAGGCTGTTTAGACGCAAATGTAATGATGGGTGACCGGTCGACATCCGGAGAAATACAAACATACTGATCCGGATCCAAACGCGCGTTGATGGTTTTGTTCATCCTGACGGAATGCGCTAGCGCATTGTCCACACCAACGCGCTCTATGAAACGAAGACCTTCGTACACGGCACAATACCCGAGATAGCTGTGATGGCCCGGCTCATACCTACGTGCGTTGCTTCTCGGCTGATAGGTGAAATCGGACTGCCCAACGTCGGGTTGATCGACCCACGGGGCGTAGTTGGACCGCGTGTTGCCCGGGAATAGTCGATCGGCCAGTACGGTTCCTTGCAACTCGTCACGAACATAAAGAAAACCACTGCCATGAACACCGTACAGCCACTTGTACCCGTTGGCGGCGGCAAAGTCGATCCCTAACTCGCGAACATCAAGCGGAAAAATACCAGCAGCCTGAATGATATCGGCGTAGACATAAGCGCCGTGCGCATGCGCTGCGTCAGCCAATTCACGCACCGGTTCTACCCGTCCATTGACGTTGGACACCAAGGTAATCGCAACCAGTTTCGTTTCGTCGTCAATCACGGAGACCATGTCCTCAGCCGAGACGTTCCAGTCACGACTCTTCACGATTCTTACATCGACACCAGCACGTTGCAACCCCGTCAGGTTGTGCAATGAGCCAGAAAAATGAAAATCGTTGGTGACAATATTTCCGCCATTACGCATTGGGTCCAGACCATCGATGACGACTTGCTCACCAGCTTTTGTGCAGTGGACCAGCGCAATCTCCGATTCACGTGCTCCGATCAGCCCGCCAAACGCGCCTCGAATGTTTGACAACATATCATTGACATAGTCTCCCCGGCCTTGCGCAGATCCTAGCTTCTGGAAGTCGATATATCGTTGAATACCACGTTCGGCAAAGGTACCGAGCGGTGTTCCTGCCGCGGCGTTTACAAAACGTTCGCTTGCAACGCGCGGGAACGCCGCACGGATTTCATCTTGCGGCAAGAGAGCAGCGGACACAGTCCTGTCCAGCTTGGATGTTGTGACAATCGCAGCACTCGCGCCGGTTGCCAAAAATTCGCGACGATCCATTATACCCCACATTGAACGTTGAACGTCGAACGCTGAACGTCGAACGAACGCTGAACGCCGAAGAAGGAAGACACTGTTACGATTGTGCGATAACCCAACGACGTATCAAAATACTAGCTTGAGTGCTGATCGGCGATTTCTTGAAATTGCGGCATATCGGTTTCCACGATTTGCTCCAGCTGCATGATGGCATCCCGTAGTTCCAGCGCAAGGTCTTTGTACCGC
The DNA here is from genome assembly GCA_036679545.1 of Gemmatimonadota bacterium. Classification (GTDB taxonomy): domain Bacteria; phylum Gemmatimonadota; class Gemmatimonadetes; order Gemmatimonadales; family GWC2-71-9; genus JAZDDC01. Next base: position 4,230 of record JAZDDD010000817.1, read on the forward strand.
TCAACCATTTGATCCGTGGGTCTGGAATCATACGCGATACCACGTTGGCTCTGCGCAGCAGTGGCAAGCCAAGACAGGTTGCTACGAATCTTTGGTTCGTGCGCCCAGCCACCCGGAAGTACTTGCACCAATTGGCTCTCTACATTGGTAAGCCCGGCGCGAATGCGGTCAGCCAAACCTGCCATCGTTTCGGGGGATCGCGTGTCACGGGCCGTCATCGTGGAATCCAGTTCACGACGCAGATTGGCGATGGTGGAGCGCGCCTCATTCAATGAATCGAATGCCGTACGAAGACCGACGAGAAAATCGAACTGCTGCTGGAGGTCCGTCACCGAAATATCCGTGAGACGTGGGTCCTTCAGGACTTCAAAGTCTCGCTCAGCCGACCATTCTCCCGCGGTTACGCGTACGCGATAATCGCCGGGCACCGTCTTTGGCCCTTGCATGCCACCACCCGTTGGGCCGGGATACCGCAGGTTCCAATTGAATCGGTGCATGCCCGATTCGTCAGGCGCCGCTGAATCCGAGAATTCGCGGATTACCGTCCCATTGGATTCCATGATTTCTACCGTTGCAAACGGTGCGTCTGCCGCCAGACGGTAGTAGACGATGAGACCCTCCGGTGGGTTTTGTCCTTTCCAACTGCGTGGGAGGGTAGCGCCATAAATACGGTCTCGGTCCCAATGCC
>JAZDDD010000082.1:0-2649 GCA_036679545.1 Gemmatimonadota bacterium
TAAGAGATGGTGTTATGCCGATCCGCATAAGAGGCCGTGATAACTGGCTGGACGGGTAGGAAGTCGTTGAGTATTAAAGGAGTCCACAAACCCTCGACGAGAAATCCCGAGGCGTGTTATACGGACAGGAACTCAAAGATCCGCATCTTATGCGGATCCATCTAATCATTGTTATGCGGCACAATCTTGTATCGAGTGCGTATCGGAGGACGTATTTCCCTAGTTCCAGATTTTGCGCTCCTATGTCCTCGCCAGGCTTTACGGTGACTCTGACACATAGCAGTTGCAGATGGGTTATGTTGCTCGGGATGCTTTTGGTCGCGGCGTCGGCCCATGGGCAGACGGAGGTGGCGGACGTCATTTGGAGTGAGCGAATCGAGATCGCAGCTGGTGACGCCTACCAGGGACCATGGCGTATGAATCGCTCTGAGTTTCACTACGTCGATGATCCTACTGTCGCCATGGACGAGGAAGGGTCCGTCGGTGTTGTCTGGGCGGACCAGACGCGGCGCGACCTCTTCTTCCAGCGTTACTCGCCAGATGGTGAGAAGCGGTTTACGAACCCCGTCGGTGTCTCCCACTCCCCGGATGTCTTCTCCTGGCTTCCGCGGCTGGTGCTGAACGACGGTGATTCAGGCGAGGTGTACGTGCTGTGGCAGGAGATCGTGTTCTCGGGAGGCACACATGGGGGCGAGATCTTCTTCGCCCGCTCAAGCGACGGAGGTGAGACCTTCCATCGGCCGGTGAATCTCTCAAACAGCCTCGCAGGCGACGGCAAGGGACGACTCACCCGGCGCTATTGGCACAACGGAAGCCTGGACCTCGCATTGGGGGCCGGAGGCGTTCTGCATGCGGCTTGGACCGAGTACGAAGGCGCCCTGTTGGTCAGCCGGTCGTCCGACGGAGGCAAATCGTTCTCCACACCGATGCGCATAGCGGGCGGGACAAGTGGGACGCCAGCCAGAGGCCCATCCGTCGCTGTGCACGGACAAAAGGTGTTCGTCATGTGGACGGTCGGTGAGGACGAATCAGCCGACATCCACTTTTCCCGGTCGATTGACGGTGGCCAATCGTTCGAGCCGCCACGAGTTGTTGTCGGGACGGATGGCCACTCCGACTCCCCAAAGGTCGCGGTTGACTCGGCGGGAACGCTTCACCTCGTCTTCGCCGAGAGCCCGACTGGGCTTTTCGAACGATACCATATCCGTTACATGCGTTCGGGCGATGGGGGGCGAACCTTCAAGGGTTTGCGGACAATTCCCAACCCCCACCCCCAATATTTCAAGAGTGGGAGCTTTCCGTCGCTAGGGGTTGCCGGGAATGGGAGGGTGTACGTGCTGTGGGAGCTCTTCCTCAATCGCAATTCGCGCTCGCGAGCGCTTGGATTCACGTACTCAAACGACCGCGGGGAGAGCTTCGCACCGCCCGCTCTCCTCCCGGACATCGCCAATCAGGTACTCGGTGATAACGGCAGCAGACAGGGTACGCTGATGCGTAAGCTCGCGGTGAACCGCGGCGGTGCACTGGCGGTCGTTAACAGCACCTTTCGTCGGGACGAATCGAGCCACGTCTGGCTCTTACTCGGCCGGTTACGAGCGAACGAGTAGAGTTAGATCCGAAAGCAGCGGCTTTATACAGGTGAGAGCACGTGGTGGAGCCGAGGGTACCATCGAGGCGGTTCGAATATGCCGCATAACAACCACGTGGAGACCGACACTCGCAAAAATGCTCGCGCGGCTCACGTGGGACGTTAGACGGCAAGAGGGATTTACCAAGATTCAATGTCCGGATTCGACCCAAAGCCGACGTTTGACACCTATTCGTTAGAAATCGAAGATCATCAACGTGAAAACAAAGCTCAGTGTCAATTTGAATAAGGTTGCGCTGCTTCGAAATCAGCGTGATCTACTCTATCCGACGACCTGACGAACGGCACATTAGACCCTCCGATGTTCGAGATTTGAGTGGCCTTCTCAAATCGGAGTACAACAACAAAGTTGAATTCAATATTGAAGGATATCCGACGAATGCATTCCTAGAACTCGTACGAGAGGTGAAACCAACTCAAGTCACTCTAGTTCCTGATGCGCCAGACCAACGAACTTCCGACCACGGCTGGGACATTTCAACCGAACGAGAATTCCTACAATCAGTTGTTGCCCAAATACACGAGACAGGGGCACGAGTCAGTTTGTTCATAGACGCCGAGTCGGAAGAGATTCCGCAAGTAAGCAACATAAGAGCAGAGCGAATTGAACTTTACACGGAGCCATACGCCAGAGCCTACGCGACGGGGGATTTCGAAGATGAACTCGATCGCTATTCAGCGACAGCTCAGGCGGCTGTCGAGCTCGGTATTGGCGTAAACGCTGGCCACGATTTGACCTTGGACAACCTACCACCATTTAAACAACGCATTCCTATGCTTGCGGAAGTAAGTATTGGCCATGCAATTACGGCCGATGCCTTAGTACTCGGTTTCACGGCCGCAGTAAAGGCGTATAAAGCTGCATTAGCATAGCGGCATTTGAGTCTGCTATTGGCCGTAAGCTGTCATTGGACCTTTTCTACGGTACTGTTTACTAGGCATGGTGCGTTCAACACATAACAACAGCTTCAACAAGGTCTGCCAAACCCTCCGCTCCCGAT
>JAZDDD010000083.1:0-22773 GCA_036679545.1 Gemmatimonadota bacterium
GTAGAACGTATAGGTGAGGCGAACGGTGGCGCGCCCGCGACGTGCCACCCACGTCAATTGCGCGTTTGAACCGGTGATTTCGAGTCGATCGGTGGACGGTTCGAAGTCCCAGGATGACACCGGCACCGTGTCGGTACCGAAGACAAGAGCGGTTGCCAGAAATTCCGAATCATCTGGCAGGATGTTCGCCGGTCCTTCGGTTCCCGGTTTCAGTGTTTGATAATCGCGCAGGGTTGCTCCCATTAAGCGGGCGCCACGCGTTGAGAATCGGTATTCGAACAACTCTGAACTCACAACGACGGAGCGTTCGCCGCCCTGGGGCGGTCCCTCCGCCGGAACATCCCCGGTAACCGGATCGGCCGCGAGCGGAGGCGGTGTTTGTTGCACGGCGGAACTTCCCGCCCCGATGACCGGGGGCGGGGGCAGGAAGTTCGTTGCCAGTGAATCGAACCCCGGTATTGGAGCCGGGTTTCGATCTGATGAAAAGAATATTGACGGAAGAACCGCGATGCCCAGCATGAGAGCGATCGCGAGTATCAGTCGGCGACGGTCATCCATTCTCTATCTACGATCTCGCGTGACGCTAGCGGACAGGGTCGTACCCACCGTTCGACAGCGGATGGCAGCGCAGAATCCTCCGCAGGCCCATCCAGCCGCCCCTGAGCGCCCCATAACGGTCGAGCGCATCGAGGGCATACATCGAACACGACGGTGAGAACCGACACGGCGATGGAAAGGGTGACGCCGCAATCTGATAGAGTCTTATCAGACCGCGGACGCTGTTCCTAGGCAGCCTCGCTACTTGTCGTAAAAACACAGCCATTTCACGAGTTCCCCTGCAAGCTGATCGAAGTCCGCCCCATACGCGGCGGGCCGCGCTCGGACCACCAGATCAACGGCGGACAGTTTGGGCAGGATGGACGAACGGGCGCACTCTCGCAGCCGCCTCCTCACCTTATTGCGCATCACGGCTGTATGACCATGCCGCGGCACGATGACGCCAAGACGAGGATGATTGCAATCGTTGGTGCACCAGGCAAGGTCCAAACACTTGTGTCGTTTCCGGCGACCGGTGCGGAGGATCTGCTTGATATCCGTTCCGCGCCTCAGGCGCCACGCCCGGGGTAATCCCCGGCCGGTCAACGACCTCCGTGTTTCGACGGGATTTGGATTGCGAGACGCTTACGCCCCTTTTTGCGCCGGCGATTGAGAATCGCACGACCCCAACGGGTGGCCATGCGAGCCCGGAACCCTTGCTTATTTGATCGCCGACGGTTCCGCGGCTTATATGTGGGTCTCATCTTCTTTCCTTAGATCAGGGCGAGAAAGCTAAAGAGATGGCCTGGCCGTGGTCAAGGTTGACTTTTCAAATTCCAAGGAATACAATCTCCGCCGCCCTTTCACCTCCACATTCCTGCCTTTACTTAAACATTGATGGAAAAATCGGCTCCCGACGTGTGGTCACGCCTGCTCGAAGCGGCACACGGCGAGCTACCCGACACGACTATTCGGACCTGGCTGGCGCCGGTTAAGCCAGTTACGTACGAACAAGGATGCCTCACGCTGAGCGCACCTGATCAGTTCGCGGTCGAGTGGAACTCGTCAAAACACGCTGAGTTGTTGTCGCGATTGGCAACTCAGATTATGGGCACACACGTAGACGTGCATTTCGAGGTGCAACCCGAAGCGACCGAACGTCCGCAAATGGACTTCTTTGTCGCTTCGCCCGCGTTGCCCGCAGGCCAACAGGTGTCCAATCTCACGCCGCTGAATCATCGATACACGTTCTCGACGTTCGTTATCGGTAAATCCAACGAGCTAGCCGCCGCCGCCGCACATGCGACCGCTGAGGCGCCCGGAAAGACATACAACCCGCTTTTCATCTACGGCGCCACGGGATTGGGCAAAACACATCTCATGCAGGCCATCGCTCACGGCCTGCTCGAGAGAAACCCGGCCTTTCGTGTCCTCTATATGGGCGCGGAACAGTTTATCAACGAGGTCATCGAGAGTATCCATGGCCGGACGATGCCTGAATTCAGACGTCGATACCGAACAGAGGCTGACATCTTCCTGGTCGATGACGTGCATTTCCTCGAAGGCAAGGAAATGACACAGGAGGAATTCTTCCACACGTTCAATGCCCTCCACGAGGCTGGAAAGCAGATCGTGGTGACGTCCGATCGAGCACCCAACGAAATTCCTGGCCTGGAAGCCCGGCTCATCAGTCGATTCGAATGGGGAATGGTAGCCGACGTTGGACAACCTGATCTCGAACACCGCATAGCAATTCTGCGCAAGAAGGCAGAGCAAGAACATCTGGAACTCACTATTCCGGATGACGTCCTCCGGTTTATCGCCGAGCATGTGAAAAGCTCCGTCCGCGAACTGGAAGGGTGCATAATTAAGTTGTTGCTCTTTGCCTCACTCAAACATCGTGAAGTTACGATTGAGTTGGCCAGAGATGCACTTTCCGACAAAATCGACGACGCAACATTGCGAGCTGAAGCACAGGCCTCGCCAACACTGGACCGGGTCCAACAGGTCGTGGCACGTCGTTGGGGTGTCACACCGGAGGGTCTCCGGTCGAAGTCCCGGACGAAATCTCTTACGGTGCCAAGACAAGTTGCCATGTTCCTCGCACGTGACCTGCTAGGAATGCAACTCGTGGAGATCGGCCAGGCCTTTGGCGGTCGAGATCACTCGACCGTGATTCACTCAGTAGGGAAAGTCGAAGGCCAAATCAAACACGATCAACTCTTTCGAGACCGCGTTGAACATGCTCGACGAGAGGTCGTGCAAAACCGTGTTTGAAACATGTGGAAGTTTGTGGACTCTGTGAACGGATCCGCCACTATCCGCAAATCGTCCACATGTTCTACATCGAATTCACAACACACCCGTGACGCATTCGTAGATAACACAATCGGTTAACAGGTTTATCGACACTTCAACAACCCCTACTACTGCTACTAGTTTCTATAAAATAAAGGTATTAGTTACTCTATCCGTGTGAACAAATGAAATTCACAATAACACGTGACCGATTCCAAGAAGGTTTGCTTGCCGTTGCGTCAAGCATTCCTACCCGCACAACTCTACCCGTCCTGTCCAATATTCTGGTTGAAGCCAGCGACGGGGGAGTCCGACTCGCCGGTACGGACCTCGACATCGCCGTCAGTACCGTTGTACCGGCCGAAGTCGACGAAGAGGGAGCAATCACCCTTCCGGCAAAGAAACTCGTGGAGATCGTTCGTGAGCTACCAAGCGCGGGCATCCGGGTAACAGGTGCGGGAGAGCAGCGGGTCACACTGGAATGTGGCCGCTCCCGTTTCAAGCTTCTCGGTATCCAACGTGACGAGTTCCCAAGTTTTCCGGCAATCGATTTTGAAGAGGCTTGGCCCCTCGCATCAGGTGATCTCCAAAAGCTCATAAACCACGTTGCTTTTGCCTCCTCGACCGAGGAAAGCCGCCCAATTCTCAATGGTGTGCTCTGGGAGTTGCGCGATGACTACATGCGGATGGTTGCAACCAATGGCCACCGTTTGGCCAAGATGGAAATCCCGACGACAAGCAAAGCCGGTTCGACTGATCTCATCATTCCACCCAAAGCGCTGGAACAGGTTAGACGATTGTTTGGTCCAACCGATGAAATCGAGGTAGGCAAAAGCGAAAACCATCTGGGCTTCCGATCGGGGTCAACACTCGTATGTACCCGGCTTATTGAGGGGCCGTATCCAAACTACGAGCAGGTGATTCCCAAGGAAAACGACAAATCTGCCACAGTGGACAAGCAGACTTTGGCATCCGCAATCCGGAGGGTTAGCGTCGTGGCCAGCGACCAGACACGTCGGGTACGATTGTCTTTCAGCCCGAATGTTTTGCAATTTTCGGTAAACACGCCGGATTTAGGCGAAGCGCAGGACGAGATTGCCATCGTCTATGAGGGGGAGACCCTCGACATCGGATTTAATGCCACCTATTTGCTCGAGATCTTGAAGTACATGCCCACCGATGAGGTGAAATTAAGCTTAAAGGCACCGGAACGCCCCGCTACGATCGAACCGATTGGATGGGATGATCCGGCGTCCTACCTCTGTCTCGTGATGCCGTTGAGATTGGTCGACTAAAACGACTGGATTGACAACGGGATTTGTTATCGGCCGACTAGCACGTTGGACGCCACACCGCTCAGACTAATTCGATCCAGTGCAGTATCACCCATTCGCTCGACACCGGTCACAACTCCGGTTACCGACGTGCGTCCGCCAACCGAAATCCCAAGGTGGATGCGGTCTATTCGGAAATTGGATCCGAGATCCCCGGCTGCCAACAGCATGACGGGTTTGGGTGTTGGTAACAGGATGAATGCACCGGCTCGATAGGACAAATCGTATCCCGAGGTCGCCAAGCGTTCCGTCGCTGTCCCCTCGCCCGCGGCCAGCACACGACCCCCTAAAAGATTGAGTCCCGCACCTCCCGAAAAAATCAGTGGCATTTTTATGCCTGCTACTTCGGCTCTGCCAATGTGACGTGCGGTCAAACCAACTACCGTCATTCGGTTCAAGCTGTACAGGAAACCAATATCGAAGTCACGATCGTTGGGTCCCTCAGCCGCATACCACGACACTGACACTCCTAACCCACCTCGGGCCATGGGCAAACTGCTACTTATCCTGACAATGTTAGTCGAAGGGCCGTTCTCGAAACGGTCTCGCTGGTACGCGACGGACAAACCGCGGGAGTTAAAACCGATTGTGTATTGGTCAAAGTGAAAATCGCCATTGGGCATTCTGCCAATGACGAATTCCCCCAACAGGGAGGCTTCCGGCACGACGGCTAGCCCAGCCGGGTTTACCCAAGCCGCACGGATGTCTGTTACGGACGTGAGGAACAGATAGTCGGCAGAACGGGCGTTGCGGAATTGTCCCCAGAGCGGAGTCACACAAGCCACGGACACGACGAGTAAACACGCTAATGATCGAGAAATCATCGAATGATTTTCACAGAGTCGACTGAAATGCTCGAGATGGGCACCGTTATTCCCAATGTTGGAAGAATGACGTCGGCAGCGGATGAGTCACGTGCGGCGGTGCCCAGGTATAAACCATCAGACGACAACAGATGTTCTCCACGGGTGAGCCCTACACCGGTAAGCGTGAAATTTTGTCCCATCTGCTGCCCCTCGCCTTCTAGTGTGTACTCGGAGCGCCAAGTAATGGGCAATACGCTACCGTTTTCGATCCAATCGCCCGCCGTGCTGTACACGACCGAACTCCGCATGACCCGGGTGGATCCGTCGTTGGTTTCAACCAACGTCGTGTCCGTCCACGTTGCTCCTGGTTCGGGACCGTCCGCAGGGATCCGTGGAAGGAACTGTTGTGCGGTAGCGGTCACGATGGCCATCAGTGTAGAACGTTCGCCATTGCTGGAAAGACCGGTGATCTCACCCGTAGGTTGAAGAGTCCCGACGAGTACTAACCCCGTTACCGCGCGGCGCATTGCCGCCGTAAAGCCGGGACCCGACGCTTCTAAAACCGAGTCTATGGAGATTTGCACGGACTGGTTGTTAGCGCTCTGTGCTATTCCGGTCGAAAACCGGATCCCCAGAACGTTTTCCGTTCGGCTTGATCGGCCCGCGACCTCCTGTTCGATGGTGCGGTGCGAGGTATACAGATATCGAGTTGTCCCGTCGGCGTAGGCAAACCGTGGGATCGCATTGGGGACGTCTTGTGGGCCCATTTGTGTCGGGGCTTGGTTTGTGGCGCAAGCGCCGGTTGCGAGGACAAATCCCACAACGATGTAAAGTCTGCGTGTCATTGATTCAGAAGCTCCTCTCGGGTCCGGCCAAAAACAGCGATCATCTCGTTCTCCTTCGTGCTAACGCGCAAAAGCTTCCAACCCTTGCGGCGCATGTCGCTGCGCCAAGAGATCAACCGGGTCCATTCATTCGGAGCAGCCCGGAACACACGTATGTCTGCCACGTCATTCCATGCAGCAGGATACGCATCGGACGTTCGCTCCGGTAAGCGTGTTACCATCTAGTTGATCGAGCTGAGTCCTTGGCCAGTTATACGAGCCCTGTGAGTGTGGTGACGACGGGCCGGTCGCGCCGTAAGCCGAGTTCTGTTCGCCCGAAGGCGGATGGTCATCTATCTGGGACGACGGTCACCCGCCGCCTCGTGCGGCCCACCCGCGGTTCAAACGGCTCGGGTCGAGCCATCACCGCTTACTTGGCCTTGCTCCGGCTGGGGGTTACCGTGCCACGCCTGTTGCCAGCCGTGCGGTGGGCTCTTACCCCACCATTTCACCCTTACCCGACGAACGGGCGGTATGTTTTCTGTGGCCCTTACCGTCGTCTCTCGACGCCCAGGCGTTACCTGGCAGCCTACCCTGTGGAGCTCGGACTTTCCTCGATCTGCAATTTTCAGATCGCGACCATCACGCGCGACCGAATCCGTCTGTCCAACCAAAAATAGTAGCCTATGGGCGCCGGGGCTATGATTTCCAATTTGAGACAACGGGCTGTTGTCTTGAAGCCGCGTTGAAGGCAACGCCTTACCGTCCGATCCAGTTGACATGACTTCCGGGGCGGGCGGATGCAATATCGAACCACAGTTACAACGTTGATCCAACCTCTCGACAGATCCAAGGTTGACGCAGCAACAGCTCGCTGTTTCAACTCGGTGCATGCGTCTTCTGTGGAGGAAGCCACCAAGATGGTGCGGGAACGTCCCGTGCGAGCCGTCCTGGTCTCCCCCAACTGGATCAGTCCGGATCAAGTTCGCAGACTCGGCAAGTTGGTACGTGATTTTCCCGGTGTGCCGGCCATCGCCTTGCTTTCCAAGCACGACACAGTCGCCAGTGAAAGGTTGTTACAACTCGGAAGCTGTGGGGTTCGACGTGTCGTAGATGTATCGGCTCGGGATGGTTGGGATCAGCTGCGTGAGATGATTTCTACTATGATGTCACCGGCAACCAATCGCATCCTCGCCCACGTCATCCGTCAATTGGAAGGTGCCTCGCAGGACGTCATCAAGATCTTTGAGGTTATCGTCATGGTGGCTCCCTTAACGCCAACCGTGCGCATGTTGTGCACACAGCTCAACGTGCATCCCACCACCTTGATGACGCGTTTCTTGCGCGCCGGCATACCGTCACCAAAGAGGTATCTGGCTGCAATGCGGCTGTTGTATGCAACCGCCCTGTTCGAGATGCCGGGTTTTTCCATCGCTGACGTTGCTTACAGATTGAGTTACTCCTCGCCGCAAAGTTTTGGCAGACACATCCGTTGCGTCGTGGGTACGACAGCTGCCGAATTCCGAGATCGTCATTCGCTTCAGTCAGCGCTTGCGGATTTTGCCGATCGTTACATCCTGCCATACCGGGCGGCGTTGCGCGCATTCCACCCCCTTTAAAACCTTGCGGGTTGGTAATCCCAACATTGCGTGTGGGTCCCCGGTGGCAGGATTATGAAAGTGTGTCGGTGTCACCGTCTGTGCCGGCTTCGGACGAGACATCTTGCCTCATTACGAGTGTGGAAAACTGATGCTGCATACGGGCCGCCACCGCGGACAACAAGGCTCCGGCGGATTCCAATTCGTCCATCGCGGCCTTGTGAAGAGAAACTGCATCCGCCGCCGAGGCGACGTGCTCTGTTGTGTCAACACGATTCGCGGCAGCATCGGCCAAGTGTTTTGAGAGTTCATTGAGATGTTCGGTTTGAATACGCGTCACATCTACCGAGGCGCCGGTCATTTCATTGCTGCGCAAAGCCACTCGGTGCAACTCGTTTAAAATCTGGGCGGTGGCTTCGGTGAACATTACCGCGTCTCGCGCCCGGGTTTGCCCGGCCCTCATGGCCCGGTCCGCAGTTGCAATGTATTCCTGCATCTCATCAACCAATTGCGCGGCCCCTCTGGCGGAACCTGACGTGTCTCCGGCCAACGCTCGAAAACGCGTGGCCATGTCCGATGACGCTTGTTCCGATATCCCGCCATTCGCCGATTTGATGGCCGTGTTAAGCGCAAGTACGTGTGTCTGCCGGGCACTGCCCAAGATATCCTGTAGCGTGTCATTCATCGTGGTGACTGTTTTGTTGAGCGTCGCCACCGCATCCACCGTACCGCCAACGTCATGTTCTATGGCATTCAATGCTTCGTGTGAACGTTGGATCTGCTTCCTGGCGGCGTCTGCCAATTGCAGTAACGCTTCCACCTCGCTCGACACCGTCGTGGCCTTTTCGCCAAGCTCGCGCGCATATTCACTTGCCGTTGCGCTTCGTCGTTCTCCGGCCTCAGCGCCACGTCTTTGGATTTCCAAACCGTCAGCCGTTGTCGATGATGATAGGACCAGTGTGGCGTGTGCTTCATTTGCCCGTTCGGCGGATGCGCGCACCAGATCCGCGAACTCGTTGACGGTCCGCGCTTCGCCTGACAGCGCCGCAACAGCTGTTTCCGTACGAATGCGCAGTTCGCGCAACGAGTATTCGAGTACAGCCACTTCGTCGCCTGATCCAACAGACGATGTCGTATGGTCCGCTCCGGGAATCATCGACCGAATGGCTCGTAGTCGTGCGCTGACTCTCGTACCGGTTGTTCGCAAAGCCACCGCCACGACGATGAACAATGCGACTTCGCCTAACACTTGAACCGGAATGTCCGTCCAATGTCGAGCCGGTAGAGTCACGTACACTCCGTGAAGTCCAACTGCTGCGATGTAGAAAACGCCGCCGCTGGCAATATGGAAGCCGCTCATCATTCGAGATGAGTGGAGCGTGTAAGGGACGATCACCACGATCAACCCCACCAAAAACCCGCCGGCGCCCATTGCCACGACCGGTGCCGTCGCAATGGCGAGGTCCAGTAAAAACGCTGCGATGGCAAACGACAAGTGGAACGTACCCGTACGCGATATCAACCACACAAAAAGATTTAGCGCCGAGCTGATGACCGTGAACGCCCCGATGAGTGCGAGCGATGGTACGCCGGTTGTAAAGTGGGAAAAACCAAGCAACGCCGTGGCGGCGGCGATGATCATCCAGCGCCGTGTGGTCCAACTTTGGAATGCTACACGCTGGGCCATAGGTGAACTGCCCGGCAAGGGACCGTTATCCGTTTCGGGTCGGAATCAGATCCAGATCCGATAGGGATACAAGGGACCGAACTTGAACGCCGGTTTCTTCAATCTTTTCCTTACCACCCTCGTCGCGATCCACCACCGCCAGTACACCGGACACGTTACCACCTTCGGTTTCGATAACGGATATTGCGTCAATGGCCGATCCGCCGGTTGTGATGACGTCCTCAACCACGATGACGGACATGCCGGCGGTGAAACACCCTTCGATACGCTTACCCGTACCGTGTGTTTTTGGCTGTTTGCGCACGGTAAACGCGTTGAGGTCCGTGTTGTCTTGGCGTGCCGCCAACGCGATCGCGTACGCGACAGGATCCGCACCCAACGTGAGGCCACCAACCGCTTCAGCGGTCCACCCGGCGTCACGAATCACGGCCAGACCGAGTGCCCCGATGGCCTCCAGGCCGGCAGCCGACATCGTAGTCGTCCTGGCATCCACGTAATATTTGGAGCGTTTGCCCGATGAAAGCGTAAAATCTCCCACCGCTATGGACCGGTCTTTCAGTAATTGTATGAGTTTGCTTTGGAAATCTGCAAAATCTTGCATAGTCGTGACGGCTAATCTCTACGCAGGAAACCCTTGAAGACGCCCATGATCCCACCTTTTTCGGACGGTCCGTCCGCGTTGGAGATTGCCGTTTCGATCCCTTGGGAAAATTCGAGCACGCTGCTCGGTCGTTTGCCGGGTTCCCTCTCCAGCCCGTGCATCACTGCTTTTTCTAAAGCCGCCGAGAATTTGAGGCCTTTGGCGGCTTGGTTGAGGGGGCGCGCGTCTTCGGTGAGGAGCTGTTTGAAGAGTTCCCGCGGCGATTTTCCGTCGAACGGATGCAGCCCGGTAAGCAGGTAAAACATGATGGTGGCCAGACTATAGATGTCCGCCGACGGTCCCACGAGTTCGCCACTCAACGCCTCGGGGGCCACATATTGCAAGGTTCCGACAAAGAACCCCGTGCGTGTAAGTCGTTGTGCCGGATCCATTTCGGCGTCCCTGGCAATACCGAAATCTAGCAATTTTGCTTCACGCGTCTTCGAGTCGTAAATAATATTTTCGGGCTTCAGATCACGATGAATGATTCCCGCTTGGTGTGCGGCGTCCAGGGCGCCGGCCAGTTGGCCGATGATGAGCGCCGCCAGCTCGGGAGCCAGCTTGCCCGCTTTGCGCACGAAATCTGCAAGAGGATCACCACTGGCCCATTGGAGGGCCAGAAAGTACAGGTCATCGACCTGCCCGAATTCGTAGGTGCGGACGACACCGTCGTGTTCCACACGAGACCCATACTCGGCCTCGCGCAGGAACCGTTCGACGGCGTTCTTGTCGTTGCGGAGACGCTGCTTGAGAACTTTTACGGCGCAAATTCCGCCGTCGGCTTTTTCGGCTCGGTAAACGATCGCGGTGCCGCCCTCGCCAACACGCTCGAGGAGTCGGTACGTCTTAATCGTGCGTCCGGCAAGGTTTTCCTGGGCCATGCGAGTGCGCGAAAGTAATACGCACCATTGAACTTCGGCAAGTCGAGTGGTGTTTCCAATGTAGGATCGAACACGTACAATGGGCGTGCTCTAGAATGTGATGCTTTGACATCGTTGGTGACTATGAGGTTTGGGCAAATTTTGGGAATCACGACAATTGCCACTGCGTTGGCAGTTGGGGCGTCCCATGCCCAGGCAGATGCCGCAACCACCCTGCCGGCGTTGCCATGGCAAACGGCTCGGGCCTACGCATCGGGCGAATCGCGCGACCTGGCCAGTGTCATCAGGGCCGCAGAAGCGGAACTGGTATTGGGCCGGGCTGCCCGGGCCATTGAAATTCTCACTGAAAATCCCATTGCGGATACGCTGTTCGGCGGTACCGCACTCACGACGTATGCGCATGCGTTGTTCGAACTGGGCGACTTTCGCGGTGCAGCCATGCGTTTTTCGCGTGCGGCGGCGCTGACAAGCGGTGCTTCGGCCGGTGTGTTGCTTGCCCGTGCGGGCGATGCCTACGAACGCGGCGACGTCCTGACGTCGGCGGTATTATCGTACGAGGCAGCTGCTCGTCGTTTGCCTGCCATTTCGGGATGGTTGGCCCTTCGGCAAGCTCGTGCCCACGGTGACACCGCGTCGGCTCGACAGTTGCTGATTCGCGCGCCGCGGCACGCACGAAAACTTGCCAATGTCGTCTGGGCGCAGCTCTCCAAAACGGCAGGCGACACGTTAAGTGCCATAACCGCACTCGTCGATGCTGGCGACATGGCCGAAGCAGCGGAACTCAGCCTAGCTGTTGGTGATTCCGGTGTCGCACGGCGACTGACCTACCAGGGTCTGCGATCATCTTCTCGACCGTTACGATCGCATGCCGCTGAGTTGGCACGAGACCGTCTACCGCCGCAAACTATCGCAGAAGAACGTTTACTCGCACGCGCGTTGCGCAATACGGGGCACGCTCGTGATGCGGCAGCGTTGTTACGCACAATTGTGGCAAACGGCGATTCTTCGGCGGCAACCTTGTATGAATATGGCCGCGCGACGGCGGCGTCTGGTGATCGGTGGCGCAGCCTTGGTATCTATCAGGCCGCGACTAACATGGGTGGGGAAAAAGCGGTTGATGCGCAGTTTTCCCGCGCACAACTTCTCGTTTCCATGAAGCGTCGCAATGACGCGCTCGCGGCACTTCGAGTGTTTGTCGTTGATCAACCAGCCCATAGGCACACACCGCTTGCCTTTTTCCTCATCGGAGATTTAGAACAGGACATTGGTCGTGCGGCGGTCGCCGACAGTCTTTACAAAATCGTCGTGCGCACGTGGCCGAGAAGTGAGACAGCGGGTCGGGCTCGTCTGCGTTTGGGATCCAACGCGCTTCAACGCGGTGACACGGCAGCGGCCATCGTGCAATACAACAACGCGAGCGTCAACCACGGGGAAGAAGCGAGATCCTCTCGATATCAACTGGGCATTTTACACATGGCCCGCGGTGACACCTCCGCGGCGTTTGACGCGTGGCGGCGATTAGCCCGGGAAGATTCCCTGGGTTACTACGGAACCATCGCGCGGATTGCGGCGGGCCTCCCGGCGCCGGTGTTCACAGAACCCACCAGACCACTGCCCGCGCCTCGTATCGAGCGGGAACTGGGTGCATTGGACCTGTTGGACGCCGCCTACATGCACGAGGAAGCGGCTGCACTCATCAGCGGCTTGATTGCAAATGACTCCTTCTCGGTGGCGGAGTTGCTCGACCTGGGGGAGGGGTTCATCTCGCGTGGCCGCACCATTCAGGGTATCAGACTCGGATGGCGGTTGGCCCAGTCACTCACAACGAATCATCCACGGGTCGTACGGCTCATTTTTCCCTGGCCAAATCGCGATTTGGTGGAGCGTGAAGCCGCTCGATTCGATTTAGACCCAGTCCTGGTGGCGGCGCTTATTCGGCAGGAATCGGCATTTGATGCTGAGATCGTTTCGCGAGCCGGCGCGACGGGGCTCATGCAATTGATGCCATCGACGGCTCGCGGCGTGGCCAGACAGCTTGGCGTCGAATGGAACAACGACTTGCTCGCGGTCGCCGGTACCAACGTACACGTGGGTACCGCCCATCTTGCGTCACTGATGAGACAGTATGACGGTGAAGTGATTCCGTCGCTCGCCGCATACAATGCTGGCGGCCGGCCGGTGGCGCGTTGGCTCCGTTTCCCGGAAGCGGAGGACCCGGTGCGTTTTGTTGAGCGCATTCCGTATCGCGAAACGCGGGGGTACGTAAAGGCGGTGCTCCGAAATCGACATCTCTACGCGGCGCTCTACGGCAACACGGTCCTTCCCTAAGAGCCTGGATTCTCCCGAATTCAAGTTGGAACTTGACAGCACCGTTTCCCAAAGTTCAGAATATGCTTGTCAAAACCCGCCGGGGTCGAACCTGGTGTTTTCCATGGTATTGGTTAAGCAGGAGGAATCTGAAAGATGGCGACAAAGGGGAAGGTGAAGTGGTTCAATGATGCCAAGGGGTATGGGTTTATTGAACAAGATTCAGGTGAGGACGTTTTCGTTCATTTCTCGTCGATTGAAATGGACGGTTTCAAGACCCTCAGTGAGGGGCAGGCCGTTGAATTCGAAGTTACCACTGGTGATAAGGGGCTTCACGCTTCCAGTGTGATGAAGGCGTCGTAGTTTCCGCCAAGCCGTGGTAAGCCTCGCCTGCGTTTCGTAGGCGGGGCTTTTCGTTTCACACGTTCCAGCCGGGCACTATGCTGAACCTTCCGACGCCACAACTATTCCTTGTCGATGGCTATGCACTGATCTACCGGGCGTTTTTCGCGATGATTGCGAGACCGCTCACGACAAGCCGTGGCGAACACACTTCTGCGGCGTGGGGCATTGCGAATTTTCTGCTCCGGTTGAGAGAGGAATACAAACCGGAATACGTGGTTTGGGTTCATGACGCTGGCACGAGTTTCCGCAAAGAAAAATATCCCGCATACAAGGCCACCAGAGAGAAACTCGACGAGGAGTTGCAGGAAAGTTTTGACAATGCACTGTTGCGCATCGGTGAAATGCTTCGCGCCTTCAGTGTCAAGCTGATCTCAGTCGATGGTTACGAAGCCGATGACGTTATTGGATCGCTTGCCGTGGACGCCGCAAAAAACGGTCTGCATGCCGTGATCGTTTCGGGCGACAAAGATTTTTACCAGCTCATCTCGCCCAGCGTTTCGCTACTCAACCCCGGTCGTGGCGGACCCGCTGCCGTGCGGGAAGAACTGATCACAGAAAAAAATGCCAGTCATCGCCTGGGTGTAGAACCCGCGCGTGTCATTGACTACTTGGCACTGGTGGGGGATACGTCGGACAACATTCCCGGTGTCAAAGGCATCGGTGACAAAACCGCACGACAACTATTGCAAGAGTATGGCGATCTCGACGGTGCGTTGGCCAACGTCCAAAATATCAAAGCTAAACGTCCTCGTGAGGCACTCACCGCGGAAGCGGACAACGCCCTTCTCAGTCGTGAGCTGGTCACGATCCACAAGGACGTTCCCGTCGATATCGACTTCGATGCGTTGCGCACGACGGATATCGACGTGCCGGCCCTGCGGGCCTTGTTTACGGAACTGGAATTTCATACGCTGCTGCCCCGAATTGGGCAAACGGCGGCGCCACCAGAGAAGAGGAAAACGAATTATACGATCGTTGGCAAAGTCGAACACGTTGCATCTGCCGTCAAGTTGGCTCGTGCGGCGGAACATGTCAGCGTGTTTTCATTGTCGACGGGTTCGGAACCGCTACGATCCGAGTTGGTCGGTCTCGCCATCGGGTGTGGCGACGGTCAGGCGTGGTACTTCCCACTGATAGCCGGGCAACCTACGCTGGATTTGATGGACGCTCCGCCTGACGCACATCTGCCGTCTCTGACGAGCGAGTCGATGCAACCGCTCGTTTCGCTGCTTGAAGATGAGTCGGTTTTCAAAATCACACACGATGTCAAACGATTGGTCCTGCGATTAAAACGCCACGGCGTTAGGCTCAGTGGAATTCAGGACGATGTCAAAGTCTCCAGTTTCCTAATTGAACCGGGCAAGCGGTCTCACGAACTCGACGTCCTGAGCAGAGAGTTGTCGGGTGACGCTCCGTCGCTGGACGCCGTGCTGGGTTCTGGCAAAAACAAAGTCTCGGTCCTTGATGCGCCAGTCGAGCGTGTCGGGATGTATGCGGCTGAATGTGCGGATGTCATCTTGCGTTTGCACGAGGCGCAATCACCGACGTTGGCGGACGGTGGCTTGCGTGATCTGCTTCGTGACGTTGAGTTGCCCCTCGTTTCCGTGCTTGCTGACATGGAGTGGCGTGGGATCGCATTGGACACCACTCGGTTGGCGCAATTGGCCAAGGAGGTGCGCCAGGAACTGGAAAAGCTCGAGCGGTCCATTCATGAGGAAGCAGGGACCGATTTCAACATCAATAGCACACCGCAACTGCGGCACGTGCTGTTTGAAAAACTGCAGCTTCCCGTTATTAAGAAAACCAAGACCGGACCGTCAACCGACGCCGATGTGTTGGTGCAACTCGCGGCGGATGGACATCCCGTCCCGCAATTGCTGCTTGAGTACCGCGAACTCTCGAAGTTGATGTCCACGTATCTCGAGAGTCTGCCGCGGAACGTGCATGCAAAAACCGGCCGGATACACACGAGCTTCCATCAGACCGGGGCTGCGACCGGAAGACTGTCCTCGTCGGATCCCAACCTCCAGAACATACCCGTCAGGACGGAACGCGGAGCGTCCATACGAACCTGTTTCGTGCCAGGTGACGGCATGACGTTTGTCGTAGCCGACTATTCCCAGATCGAGTTGCGAGTCCTCGCGCATCTTTCCGGTGATGAAGCCTTCATCAATGCGTTCGGGCGTGGCGGTGACATTCATCGTGAAACGGCCGCGATCATTTTCGACCTCGATGTTGGTGATGTCACGCCCGAAATGCGTGCCCGCGCAAAGACGATCAACTTCGCAACCATCTACGGTCAGGGTCCGTTTGCGCTTTCCAGACAATTGGAGATATCCACCGATGATGCCAAACAATTCATAGCCACATACTTTGAACGCTTCGCCGGGGTCCGCAGTTATCTCGACAAGGCCATCGAGCAGGCGCGGGAAAAGGGGTACGTCGAAACGCTTTTCGGACGAAGGCGTTACATCCCCGAACTCAAAGATCGAAACTTCAATGTTCGCTCGTTTGGCGAGCGCACGGCGATGAACTCCCCCATTCAAGGGTCGGCGGCCGACCTCATCAAGATTGCCATGATCAAACTCCACCGCCGACTGATCATTGAGGCCCCAGAAGCCGGAATGCTCCTTCAAGTGCATGATGAACTCGTGCTCGAAGCCAGGCACAACGATTCCAAGACGGTGGTCCAAATTGTGCGTGAGGAGATGGAAGGGGCGGCGGAGCTGAGGGTTCCGCTCGTGGTTGATGTTGGGGTCGGGAAAAACTGGCTTGAGGCAAAGAGTTAGCGGTTAATGCGGGTTGGGGACAACAAAACGCGCTCACTGCTGCACGAGCGCAATATGAAAAAAACGGAGTTACCTGAACGGGTGCACCGCGGGGCGCGAAACGGTTTCACACTTATCGAACTGTTGATAGCTGTCGTAATCGTTGGGCTCTTGGCGGCACTCGCGGTGCCACGTTTGTCAGTCGTGAGAGAAAACGCTTTCGTTGCTACGATGAAGTCAGACCTCCGTCATTTTTCGCAATCCGAAGAATCTTATTTCTACGACAACGCCGTCTATACTGCGTCGTTGGTTAACCTCTCCTCGACCGGGTTTGCCACTACCGGGGACGTGACACTCACCGTCGCAGAAGCCACGGCTACCGGCTGGGCTGTGCTCGCCGATCACTCAACGACGAGTATTCAATGTGCCCTTTTCGTCGGGACGGCGGCTCCGGTGGGACCGGCAAGTACACAAGGCAGGATTGACTGCAGCTGACCGCCACATGGTGTGAATTCGCGAAACGCCGCAGTGGAATGCGATGCGCATTGTCCGGCGGCCTTTGGTTCCATTGTCACGTGTGGCAAGGGGAACCCATGGCTCATCTCGTTTCGTCAGACAAGAAGTCCCTGCTGTTGGCCGGGAAAAGGCTCGGCATGAAGCCCGACTGGCTGCAACACAAACCACTCAAAGACCCAGATACGGGACAGCGAGTCGATGCGTGGCATTGGGATTTACGAGGGACCTACCTCACTCTTGGCTTGCGGTTGGCTGGTCCTCGGCGGTGACGCCTCGCGAGCGCCGCGTATGCCGGGCCACCAGTTCCAATCTCCCGCTATGTGCATGAACGCCGGTACCAGCACCATCCGGATCAATGTCGCATCTAAGAAAACCGCCACGGCCAAGCCGAAACCCATGAGCTTCGCGGCAAAGACTCTCGAAAACGCAAACATGCCGAAGACGATAATCATGATGGCCGCGGCACTGGTTATCACCGACGCGGTAAGGCTGATACCCTCCATCGTCGCAACGTCGTTCTTTCGCGTTCGCCGATACGCCTCTTTCATGCGCGAGAGTAAAAACACCTCGTAATCCATGCTCAAGCCGTACACAACGGCAAACACGGTGATTGGAACCACGACGTAGATTGCCTCGGTTGCACCGGCCACGCCGAAAATGCTCGCACCGACACCTTCTTGAAATACTAAGACAACCAAACCAAACGCCGCCGAAACGGTAAGACAGTTCATCACGACCGCTTTGATCGGGACCAAGACCGATTGGAATGCGATGAGCAGCATGATCGCGGTTACGATGAGCACGAATCCGATCACTGTCGGGAAACCGGCAAGCAGATCGGTTTGTAGATCCAAGCTCGATGCAGCGAATCCGCCAACCTCTATTTGCACCGAATCGAGTCCACGAACACCCGCTGCAATCGTGCCGCGAATGTCTCGAACCACCATCATCGCGCTGTTGTATGTGACGCTGTCTTCCAACGCAATGTCCATCAATGCAATGCGCCCGTCAGGCGATACATACCCATTGAAAAAGTCAGGGTACCGCTCCCGCGCGCGATCCATGTTCCCATAGAGGCCGAGGTATCCGATGAGCGACATTCCAGGCCGGATGTCCACCGGCCCGCGTACGCGACTTACTCGCGGGTTCGATCGAATGGTGTCAGATAATCGCCTAAGACCCCGGATATGGGACGATCCGACGACACGTTGGCCCTCCGGTGCCGTCATGAGCACGCGAATCGGCTGCAGTGCGCCCCGAGAGCCGATCTCCTCCAATAGCTCCATTCCGGCGGCTGATTCGGTTCCGCTCGGAAACCACCCCGAGTTGGGAAGCCCAATCTTTATGTGAGCGAGCGGCCATGTCAGAGCCGCTGCTATCGTGAGGCCGATTATGACTGCGCGCCAAGGATGATGTGCCAACCAGCGGGCCCACCGTTCCCATGCGGCCGGCGCGTGATACCACGCCAACCGGCGCGCCAACCATTTGGGCCAGTCGATTGCCTTACCCAAAATGGCCAGAACCGCTGGTAAGAGGGTGGTGGAAAGCAGTACGGCGACGGCAACAACCAGTAATCCACCGATGCCCACCGAACGCGTCTCAATGATGGGTGTCGCCAGCAGGCTGGCAAACCCCACAAGCACCGTCAAACCGCTTGTCAGGACCGCCTTGCCGGCCGTCAGTATTGTGCGTACGGCTGCCTGCCGCTTGGGGAGGCCGTGGTTCATTTCCTCCCGGAAACGGGTCACAATCAGCAACGAATAATCGATGCCAACGCCAAGCCCGATCATCGTGACAATCATCAGGACGAAAACCGACATGGGATACACCTGCGCCACGATTCCCACAGCGGCCAGCGCACAACTGATCGAGAGCACTCCGATGATGATGGGTAGCAACGCGGCGACAAGTGCCCCAAAGGCAACGACCAGAATCACCGTGCTTGGAATCAGTGCCCGCCGCTCCGCCAACTTCGCGTCTTCGGCGCTTGCGGTCCGGACATCGTGGTCCAGCGCCGGCCCTCCTGTCACGTAGATCTCGAAATCGGCAATACCGGGGATTCTGCCGGCCCTTTGGTGAATTGCCTCACGGAAATCCGGTGCCCGGGCGGTAGCTTGGTCTACGTAGTCCAGATTGTACGTTGCAACTAGGAACGTCGTTTTGCGGTCGTCGCTCAAAAGACCAAGGTCTTCGGCGTTTAAGAAGGAAAAGACCTCATCGATGTAGGGTTCTTCGAGGGCTGCGTTGGTCAACTCGCGGAGGAGGCGATCGTACAGCGGTGCCTCCACCGGCACCGGCCCGGAAATAGCAACGGCAATGAACTTGGCAATTGGTCGGTCGAAGACCGTCTCAATCGCCCGCTGGACACGCCGGGATTCGGTCGGGCGTAACGAAGTACCCTCGACCTGCAACATTTGATCGACCCCGGATGCTCGGGGGACGGCCAGGGCGGCGATGATGGCCCAAAGCGCAACAACGATATAGCGAAAGCGGACAAGAGCCCGAGCCAACGCAGTCAACCGGCACCCTCCAGAGGGATCAAAAAAGGCAAAACGCCGATTCGCGTGGCGTTGCGGGGTTTAGGGGGTAGATCCCCAAGGCCGTAAATCTTAGGTACTCGGAGGCTTAAGGGCCACCCGGCGTCGCAACCGGAAGCGGTCTTGGCCTCTGACATAAACGAAAGCGTATGCATCGACTCCTCGTACTCGTTTTGATTCTTGTAGCGGGCATTCTTGGATTCCAGCTCGGTTTCCGCAACCAGTCCGACGTGAGCGATGAAAACGACGTTGACGTGACTGTAGATTCAACGTTTTCCGGGGCGTCTCAGGCGGCGCGTGTTCGCCAAGATGCGGTGCGACGGCAGTACTTACGACGCATCGCCGAAAGTGATACCTACCTGCCCGCCATGATTGAAGAGTCTGATTCGATGGTGCGGCGTTGGTCGGAGCGTCGGAAGGACCCGTTGCGGGTTCATATCGAGCCGTCCGACGTTCGTGGTGTGTCGCAGCAAAAGGTCCGTGCCGTACAAGACGCTTTTCGCCGTTGGGAGCGGGTTCCCGAAATACCCATCGACTTCGTGTACTCCCGAGATCCGGATCGATCCGATGTAACGGTTCGTTGGATTGAAGCGTTTGCTATGGAACGCGCGGGTCAGGCTGAGGTGTTGTGGCAGGCGGACGGTCTGTTACGACGCGGCACGTTGACGCTTGCTACGCACACACAAAATGGAGTGCCGTTCAGCACCGATGCCATATTTACCGTGGCACTCCATGAGATTGGACACCTCCTAGGTCTGGGGCATTCTGACGAGCCCAAGGATGTGATGTATCCAACGACGGGGGTCCACGATCTGACCCGGAGGGACCGTCAAACAGCTATGCTTCTATACAATCTTCCACCAGGACACCTCGGTAGGTAACACTTGTCACCGTGTGTCCACACGGCGTGCCACCACGAACAAAGCCATACGGTGAACATTCTATATGCATTGATGGGTTTCGGCATGATGCAGGCCCACCCTGTGTCTCAAATCGATTCCATCGTACAGGCCGGTATTGTTGGAGGTGTGTATCCTGGCGCCGTCGTGGTGATTGGCACCCGTGATACGCTGCTCTTCGCCGCCGGTTTCGGCGGCATGACCTGGACGGACGGACCTACACCGTCGCCTGACTCCACCCTTTACGATTTAGCATCGTTAACGAAAGTTGTGGCGACGACAACCGCCGCGATGGTTCTGGTGGATCGGGGTTTGTTGACGTTAGGAGACCCGGTGGCGCAGTACCTTCCTGGTTTTTCTGGCGAGGGCAAGAATCTCGTGACGGTGCGTCATCTGTTGGAACATCGATCCGGGCTTCGGGCATTTCTTCCTCTCAACACTATGACAGAAAACGCCGAACAGGCGCGAGCGCGAGTCTTAACCGAACCATTGCGTTGGGATCCTGGTGTGCGTGTCGTGTACTCCGATCTCAACGCAATGTTGATGGGTTGGGTGGTAGAATCAGTGACGAACTCCAGTCTGGACGTCTTTGCCGATTCGGCTGTGTTTAACCCGTTGGGCATGACACAAACCCGATTCGGGGTTCTCGAGCAAGACAAACATCGGGCCGCACCAATCAATTTGTGGCGCGGTCATCCGATCGCGGGAGTAGTACACGATCAAAATGCAGAACGATTGGGTGGCGTGTCCGGCCACGCGGGTGTTTACAGTGTTGGACACGACGTTGCACGTCTCGCGCGCACATACCTGTCGGAGGGCTTGCTCGAAGATGCACGTCCGTTTGTCGCACCACATTTGATTGAAGAGTTTACGACGAGAAACATTGCGCATCGCGCGTTGGGGTGGGAAGTCAACGACACCACCTCCTCCGACAATGCCGGCGACTTGTTCTCTTCGCGTGCGTTCGGTCATACGGGTTTCACCGGTACGTCCGTGTGGATCGATCCGGTGAACGATGTGTTTATCGTATTTTTGACGAATCGCGTCATGGCCCCGAGGCACCGGCGCTCGATAACAGCTTTGAAAAAGATACGTGGTGAATTGGCTGACGCGGCTGTGAGGCTGCGTGCTCATACCTGCCGTATGGTGGCCCTCTCCAGAGGACAGTCGGCGTGTTGAAAGATCAGTGGTTGGACGGTTGTTCTGTAGCTAACTTCTAATGAGTAGAGTCGATTAATCGCAGGAATGGAAGATATGCCCGATATAAACGAAGAAGTGGTCCGCAAGACGCTGCGTCAGGTGCAGGACCCAGAGCTTGGTCTGAACATCATCGACCTCGGCTTGATTTATGAGGTCGATGTCAAAGACGGTCATGTGCACATCAAGATGACGTTGACATCACCCGGCTGTCCGGTCGGTCCGGAAATAATGTCTGAGGCAAAGCAGGTGGTGAAGATGTTGGACGGTGTGGACGATGTAGAGGTCGAGTTGGTCTGGGAGCCGTTCTGGACACCTGAGCGAATCGACCCGAGGGTGCGGGCCTTCCTCGGTCATTGATGGCGGCCGACGTGCCAGTTAGGACGGGGTCCCGTTCGCCACTGCCGTCATAATCACTTGCTCACCCATGGCTTCAACCTGCCAACGGCGCAGGTCTTCTATATCGAAGAGCTGGGCTGAGTCTTTTGGTGCTGAACGGGCAATTGCCTGCAGAGTCCCGTTGGGGCACAAAACTCCTGGCTCCAATTCAAGTGTGCGAGCCAATCGGTTCCTTATTTTCTTGAGGGCATCGAACCGCGCATCGGCTTCCGGGTTGGGTTTCGGTCGCTGAGGTCGCTCGGCGCGCGGACATCGGTCCGGTGGCACGGCGAGGCCCGCGGTAATCGCGGCAATTAGCTCATCACCATGACGGCGGGCCACCGAAACCGGAACCCCCTTGAGTCGGCCAAGCGATGAAGGCTGCGTGGGCGCAGCGCGGGCCAAAATGAGAAGCGCATCGTTTCCCAAGACTCGAAATGGGGCGCGATCAAGCTGAGCGGCTTTTTTCTCCCTCCATTCGTGAAGTTCTCTGAGAATAGCCATCGATTGGGGTCGAAGAGCCTTCGCCCCTTTGATTCGCAAAAACCCGTTCCCATCCTGTTTGGGCTGCGTCCACTTCAGACCCTCCAGCCGTCCAAACTCCTCTTGGGCCCAGTGCAATCTCCCGGCCTCTTGCAACTGCGTTTCAAGCTTGTCCCGTAGTCCGAGGAGGTGGTGTGTGTCCCCGGCGGCGTATTCGATCATCTCGGCGGTGAGCGGACGACGCGACCAGTCAGCCCGCTGCATCCGCTTATCCAGATGGATGTCAAAGTATTTTTCCAACAGTGATCCGAGCCCGACACCGGGCTCGCCCAGTAACTGCGCAGCGATTCTGGTGTCGAACAGATTACGTCCCTCGAAATTGTAATCGCGCTGGAGCACACGAAGGTCGTAGTCGGCATCGTGAAAAACCAACTCGATTTTCCGGTTCGCTAGCAGATCGCCAAGCGCGGATGGGTCCTCAATTGTGAGAGGGTCCACGACGGCTGTTTCCGATTCGGAACTGATCTGTATCAGATAGATGCGATCGAAGTATTTGTGGTAGGAAGCGGCCTCGGTATCCATTGCTATCCGTTTTGACGTCTTCAAACGTCGCGCAAGCGCAACAAACTCCTCGTGGGAGTCGATGACGGCGGCTTGGACCGTGCCAGCTTTGAGTTG
>JAZDDD010000084.1:0-2122 GCA_036679545.1 Gemmatimonadota bacterium
TGTCGCTGTCGCACGTTTACGGGACCAAAGGCAACATCGCCTTCGAGAGCAACGGTCTTTGGGCTGTGATACTCGGTAAACGTAAACGAATCCGTATCCCTGGTCTGCTCGACATTATGGGATACAGGGCAATGCTTAAGGCGTTCGTCAAAAACGTTCGAGATGATACGCAGCCGGATATGTCCTTGGCCGTTGCGCGGCACGACCTCGAGTTGGTATTTGGCGCCTACCGATCGTTACGCAGTGGTCGTTTCGAACCGATCGGTGCGCTCCACACCCAACCACAAATACCGGCGCTCATGGAGCGTCCAGCGTTACACAAACAAGAACCGACGGACACATCGCCATGATAACAACCGCCATTCTCTTCCTCGCAATGCAAACGCCCGTTTGGGTGGGCGGACCATCTTTGCCCCACCCTGTTACCAACAACGCCGTCGCCGCACTCAGAACACCGTCAGGCGCGTACGTTTACAGCTTCCTGGGTCTCGACAACACAAAGATCTGGTCGGGTGTCACAAACGAGGCATACGAATGGAAGGTTGGAGCGTCTTCCTGGACGCGTTTACCATCGATACCAGGACCGGGCCGTCTGGCCGGAACCGCACAAGCGGTCGGACGTCGTGTCTACGTTTTTGGCGGGTACACCGTGGCTCCGGACGGCACCGAGCGTTCGGTCCCGAATGTCGATGTTTGGGATCCGGAAACGCGATCCTGGTCACGCGCTGCCGACATGCCGGTACCGGTTGATGACGCGGTATCCGGTGTCTGGCAAGATTCACTTGTGTTTTTGGTGTCTGGCTGGCACGACACCGACAATGTTTCGAACGTTCAAGTATTTGATCCAGCCGCAAACGAATGGAAACAGGCAACACCAATTCCAGGCGTGCCGGTATTTGGACACACCGGTGGGATCAGCCATAACGCAATTGTCTTTATCGATGGAGCGAAAAGAAACACCGGCCAACCGCGTTACACGTTGGAAAACCAAGCATGGCGCGGCGACATCGACCCCACTGAACCCACCTCCATCACATGGCGGCGCATCACACACCCTGAGTCGCCCGCATTGTACCGGTCGGCTGCACTGGGTGTGGGAAGTTGGATCGTTTTTGCCGGTGGAACGGACAATCCATACAATTACAACGGGATCGGATACGACGGGCAACCTTCGTTACCAACCGACAAAGTTTTCGCGTACGATGTAGTCCGGAACAGTTGGCAATCGCTGCCCAGGTTATCGAGCGGCACGATGGATCATCGCGGGCTAGTCCGCTTGGGAGAGCATTTGTATTTGGTTGGCGGGATGGCGGCAAACCAGACCGTGTCCGATCTCGTATTTGCCGCCCCTGTGAATCGTCTTATATCGCCGAACTAAACATTGGGGATCTCTTTCAACAGTGAGACCACGGAGTCCTTAGCACTTCCAAAAAACATCGACGTGTTGTCATTGAAGAACAGCGGGTTTTGCACGCCGGCAAAGCCGGGACTCATGCTCCGCTTCATCACGATGACGTGTTTCGCCTTATCGACATCAAGAATCGGCATGCCGTACAACGGACTATCGGTCTTCGTCCTGGCATCCGGATTCACTACATCATTTGCACCTACGACCAATGCCACGTCACACCGTTCAAATTCTGGATTTATTTGATCCATGTCCCGCAGTTTTTCGTATGGTACATTCGCCTCAGCGAGCAGCACGTTCATGTGACCCGGCATTCGGCCAGCGACCGGATGAATGGCGTACTTCACCTCCCCACCCCGTTTTTCGATCAAATCGGCCATCTCACGAATGTCATGCTGCGCTTGGGCAACCGCGAGACCATACCCCGGCACGACGATGACACTGCGTGCGTAGGCAAGCATCGTTGCCGCATCCTCTGCGGTGACCTGACGAACTGTCCCGCCAACATCAGTACCTGGACCACCCCCACCACTCGGCGCCCCCGCGCCAAACGCACCAAACAGTACGTTGGCGAGCGATCGGTTCATGGCCTTGCACATGATCTTCGTGAGAATCAAACCTGACGCACCAACCAACGCGCCACTGATGATCAGCCCGTAATTTCCAATGACGAATCCGGTAGACGCCGCCGCAATACCGGAATATGAATTGAGC
>JAZDDD010000085.1:0-3960 GCA_036679545.1 Gemmatimonadota bacterium
AGGTCCTCAGTCAGACATAATTACGCCGAACGTATATATGCTAACTGAGCAATTAGATAACCGCTAGACCCAAAGGGTTGGCGACACGCTTTATAAGAGGAATACGGCTAGCGAGCTGGGAGAACCGGCGGCGGTGGCTCTGATTTCAGAAGAAACAGCCTCTTCTCCCTCACCCAATCACACGTCCTCGAACACCTGGTAATAGGCTCCAAGGAACTGAATCACTTCGTCCGCATGCGGCATCAATGCCGGTAGTTGCGTCCGTATCGCTTTGCGGACCGCATCACTGAACTCCACAAAGCTTCCCGTCCTGTTGCGTACGAATGGATCGAGCTTCTGCACAAGCTGCCAGTTACTCTCAACGTTGGCAGCCCTCATCTTCTTTTCAATGGGTGGAGCGGTATCGGCCGGAATTTCCGGTAGCACACGGCTAATGAACGTGACACGATGCATCACTCGCCAGCATGGCGGTTTCTTATCTGACTGCTGCGCTTGCTTGAGCGCCAACGCGTTCGGGTGATTGCCCGCCAGCCAAATCGGATCGACGACCGTGTCGAAAAAAGTATCAAAGTTCTCGTTGGTCGGTTCGAGATAAAACGTCATGAAACGATACGCGTCAACCTTGCCGGCAACGATGATGGGGTTGCCCTCCGCATCATAGAGCCGGTTGAGATTGTCGTCGTACGCTTGCAGATCCCCCGTCACATCCACACGTACGTTGATATTAAAGGACTCCTCGGACTGAGTCGTTTTGGTCTTGCTCAAGTTGAGGGATCCGCCCAGCATTGCGCTGAAGCCAAGCGAAACATCCACGCCACCCACGCTGAAATCCGCGCCGACGGTAGCACCCACCTCACCCGAGAAACTGAAAGTACCACCGGTCGTTTCTTGTTTCATCGACGTGACTTCGGTGGTCTCGGCAAAGAAACCACCTTCTGCGGTCCACACGTACGTGTTGACTATGTTTTGCTTACCGATTTTCTCCGGTAGCCCACTGGAACCCAGAGCTGCCACCAACCCGTCAATCGCACCCTTCGCACCGCCACTTGTGGCTCCATCGATGAGACCCAATCCCGCCGAGATGGCCAAGTCGGGTGCGCCACCCAGGTTCGTGTCCACGCTGCGAAAATAGTTGATAAGTTCCTGTTCGTCTTTAACGATTCGATTCTTGAGACTGTAGGCTTCCTTCGGTTTGAAATAACTATGCTGACCATACACCGCCGCGTTGGGCCAATCGGGATCCAAAACCTTTCCGGTTTCGGAGTAGCCAACACCACCATCCAATGTTCCCTGTTTGGTATACCGAGGATTGATGGGGAACGGAATGATGTTCCAATCCTTGGGAATGTCGGGATTCGGTCGGAACTGAAACGACACCAACGCGAGGTTATGCTCGAGTCGGAGTGCAAAGACATCTGCGGTCTCAGATTGTACCAAGGCAAACCCGACATTGGCCGGCTGGTAACGCCGTTGCATTGCGGGGTTGAGGGGCTTCGTAGGGTCTTCCCAGTTACCGCCAAGGGTGACTTCCGTACTTTTCGTCAGGTTGCGCCCGGCACCTACCGTGTTTTCGCTAGACCAAGCTGCTCCGGCGCTGAATTTTCCCTCCAACCCCACAAGGACGTTGACATCGGCGATCTCGGTTGCGGTGCCAATGCCAAGGGGTGCGGTGATCATGAGGACGGTCGTGTCCACACCAACCTTCGCCGAAAGACCAAAACTCGCGTTAAGACCGGCTTCTTTTGATGTGCTGTAGGTGTACGCAATGTTATCGGCCTCGACGACCTCCACCGATGATGCGCCGGCATAGTCAGAGACAGCCGGATCTACTGGTCCGGCGGTGAGGTTTTCGCTGGGCACCGGTGGAGCACCTTCCACGTAACCCTTGAGTTCCGGGTTGAACTGCACTTGGCCAATCCACTCCGTGACCAGATTGCCAACCTTAAACCCGGTGACGAGCACCCACTGGCCATCCTGAATGAAAGCATAACATCGCTTCAGAACGCCGATGAGATTGCCTTCTGAATCAAACTGCAGATCGCCGTACTCTTGGACACCCGGTTGACCCTGTAACCTGTCGTGAAAATCGGTCTTGACACCAACCAACGCGTTTCGCGTTTTGAACGTGTCGTAACCAATGGGTGCATCGGAAACAACAAACACGGCGTCAGTCACCAGCAAGTGGTTGCCACGAAACGATAGATCCTTCAGCTCATTGTTTTCATTTTGATCGAATGTGTAGTAGGCAATCAAGTCCTCCTTCTCACCGATGAGGCGGAGAAACATGTTATCCTGTATTTGCTCCTGTGTGCGGGCCGTACGCCAAATACGCAGCTCCTCCACTGTTCCTTTGAATGCATCCTTGGCCGCCTTGTCGTGTGGACCGACCCAAAAACCGGTTTGTGCGCGCATGTTAGGTGGTGGAGCAATCTGCGCCGTTTCCATTTGCACACCATTGTGATAGATGGCAAACGCGGAACCCAGCGGATCAGGATTCTGGACCCAGTCAGCCTCCGTGATGTTTGCCGGATTTGTCCTCGTCACATCGTCCGCGACGTAACCCTGGTTCTCGTCAAATCGCCACCATGAAACCAAGCCACTCTCGACACCAATGATGTTCTGACAGGTCTCCAGAGGACCAAGACCTCGGCTCCACACCCTTACTTCGGTGATGACGCCTTTAAAGGGCGTCGATGTGCGGCTAGAGGCACGGCCGATCAACAAGTTGTCGGTGTTCTCTCCGGCGTTGGGGCCACCGTATTTTGCGACGACGCCAAAACGACGTTGGTACTCATTCCCCTTCCACTCGCAAATATGGATCTCAATGTCGTCCCACTCCACAACCTCCGGCACATTGATGGTGACGACCTCACCGTTGATGCTCTCCCGCCGTTCCACATCCCGCGTACTGGATTGGTGGCGACGTACGGCACCAACACGGTAAAACTTGCCCGGCGCGAGTGCTGAATCCGCCGATGTGACAAACACCTGCTCGCCACCTTCCTCATCGGCAAACGTAAATACCACACGGCCCTGCAGATCGATGTAGAGGGAATAACCCGGAAGCGCATCACCCTTGGCAAGCAGGCCACGTGGTTGTAGCAGGTCATCGAGACGGAAAAACACCTCGATCGTCAAATCGCCGCCCAGGTCAAGGCTCGAACTATTACCACAGTCGACAAAGGCGCGGTCGCTACGGAAACGCAAGCCGTATGAAGCATTGAACGACGCCGCAAAGTGCGCCGGCGGTCACCGCGTAACCCGGCATCACAGAGTCGACTGTGTGCGGCGAGTCGTGGATCAGACCGTGGTCGGCATTGGATGTGTAATCTCTGGCTAAATCCTGTTCGAAGTGCCAATAACCAACGAGACCCGCTTCGTCGCCGAGCAAACGTTTGTTCTGATTGTTGAGAATCTGTTCGCGCGTACGCGCGACCGCCCACACACGCACTTCATCAACGGCACCCTTGAAAAAGTGGATCGGTGGGTCCTGAATGTTGCCAAGATGACGAGCACCGACGAGCAACGGGAAACTGCTCGATCCGATAGGTCCAATTTGCTCACGTTCGTAAATAAGACCACCATTGCGGTACACCCTTTGTCGTACGCCGTCATAGACAATGGCGACGTGATACCACTGACCACGCGCTACCGGGAATACCTTCTTCTCCCATACCCAATTGGGATGCCAAGCGTATTCAAAATAGCCGTTGTTCACCTGCGCTTCGTAAAGTTCCTGTTTGTTGTACAGAATGTTCGGGCCGGTTGTACGATCGGCCCTGAACCAGAGTTCTACCGTCCACCGGTCAGAATTCGGATTGAGCGCGGTCTCATTGGCAATCTCGACATAATCCTTGTGAGTGCGTGCCCATGCAATCGCCCATTCTCTCGCGATCCTTCCGACACGGTCCCGTTCGTGGTTGGACCAGAAGAAGAAGAACCAGAATCCCGCCTGCATGC
>JAZDDD010000086.1:0-2141 GCA_036679545.1 Gemmatimonadota bacterium
AAAGTCAAAACCTAACGACGCAGGGCACGCAGCCAACGCGAGTAGTCAACAACGACGTCGCTGATCTCACCGATTGGGGGAACAAAGGGATTAGTGCAAAGTGGGCGAGACAGTGGCATCCCCAGTTCTATTCAAACGCGCTGGTCGCATACTCAGAGTACTTCAGCGACTACACTCGGAACTCTAACTTTGAAACGCGGGACGCTGATACCGATTCTCTCCTCCTCAGCCGGACAAACGGAACGGCCGAGGACAATCTCGTGCAGGACTTTACCGTTCGTTTGGATAACGAGCTGCAAATCGGCAACTCACACCACGTAGGGTTTGGTGGCTGGACCACGCGGTCGGAAGTGCGCTACGATTTTTTGCGAAACGACTCGATATCGGTGCTCAACCAACATCAACAGGCGTGGAGGACTGCGGTGTACTTGCAGGATACGTGGAATGTCCGCCCCAATCTCGCATTGACGCTCGGCGGGCGGTTTGCATTCTACGAGGGGACGGGTGATACCTACCTGGAACCTCGTGCCTCACTGAGCATCGGCTTGACTGACGCGGTTCGCGTCAAGGCGGCGTTTGGTGATTATCATCAATTCGTAAGTCGAGTGGTAAATGAGAACGTCACAGAAGGCTCCCGAGACTTCTGGTTGCTCGCTGACAATGACCTCGTCGACGTAACCAGTTCAAGGCACTATGTGGTCGGTGCTTCATACGAAACCAACGAGCTTCTCTTCGATGTGGAGGTGTATCGCAAAACGCTGGACGGCTTGTCGGAGTTCTCACTACGTTTTCAGCGTGCCGGAGAGGCAGATATATCGAATCTCTTTTTTGGCGGATCTGGAATTGCGGAAGGTGCTGAGTTTCTTCTTCAGAAAAAGTTCGGCAATTTCGTGGGGTGGGCCAGTTACACGCTGTCCCGCGTCGAACACACATTCGACGATTTGAATGATGGGGAACCGTTCCCCGCGCTACACGACCAAACACACGAGCTGAAACTGGTCAGCAGCTACTCGTTGGGCCATTGGACCATGTCGGGTACGTGGGTGTACGCGACGGGTAAACCGTACACAGCTCCGGAGTCAGAGTACTCGTTGACGTTGTTGGACGGTACCCAACAGAGTTACATCCACGTTGGGGAGAAGAACGGTCTTCGACTTCCGGCGTACCATCGGCTCGACTTGTCCAGCCATTATCGATTTCGTCTTGGCACGTGGAGGGGGGACATCGGCCTCTCCCTCTTCAATGCGTACAATCGAAGCAACGTGTGGTACCGCGAGTTCGAATTGTCGGAATCGCCTCCACTCATCACGGATGTCGAATTTCTCGGCTTCACGCCTAACCTATCCGTTCGATTCGAGTTTTGATGATGAATACAAAAAATATTTCTTTCGCGGTGCTGACTGCGGCCATCGTGGGCACGGGTTGCACTGATGCACCAACAGAAGAAGGCAGCGTAGACATCGTCGTGGTTGAAGCATACGTGTTTGCGGGAGAACCCGTGGACGATGTGCGGCTCACGGAATCGGTTCCGCTCGGCACCGACCCCGTGGAAGCCCCGACCATCGATGACGCGCAAGTTGTGCTGATCAAAAACGGCGTAAGCTATGCGTTGCAGTCGTCCGGTGAGGATGGATACTACGAATACAGTGGTGCGGACTTGACGGTTGAGACCGGCGACCTGTTCCGGTTGGAGGTGTCGTACTTCGGAAAGGTTGCTGTAGGCGAAACGGTCGTGCCCGAACCGCCGGTTAACGTTTCGATTGACGGCGATACACTGTTTGCGCCTGTTTTTGGTACCGGTGGTCCCGGTCAGGGCGGTTTCAATCCACAAAACTCGCAGCTGGCGGCCACGTGGGACAATCCGGACGAACGGTTGCACTTCGTTGGGCTCGAAGGTCTAGAAGAAAACACCGAAGCGATCTTGCCGGACCGACTTTTGGAGAGAATCGGGCGGTTTCGTTTTACCTCGGAACCCACCATCGACAATTTCTATATCGTTCGGCTGTTAGCATTACGTGACCTCGGACGGCACGAAGCGCGGGTTTATCGCGTCAACCAGGAGTACGCGGATCTCTATGAGAATCGTACGCAAGATTCTCGTGATTTGAACGAGCCTCCCTCGAACATCACCGACGGTTTGG
>JAZDDD010000087.1:0-2130 GCA_036679545.1 Gemmatimonadota bacterium
CGGTCGGACAACGATCGCATTGTCCTGGACACGGTCTCTCGGCTGGAACCAATCATTTGGGCGATCATATGGTGTGTGATCTTTCGAGTGATGTGTTGGCCGTCGTTCTCATCAGCCATTTCCAGGAGTAGTTTCGCAACTCTGCCGGGGACGTCGAGCAGTACTAGGCCACCGATCTTATTGTCCGCGGCCCTCAGACGCTTACACAGTGCCCGTAGCAGCCCGATGGCGATACGGGGCGAACCCTCCAGCTGCCGGTGAAAATCCTCGCGCCGGACTACCAAGAGGTTCGAGTCTTCCATCGCGATCACCGTGGCTGATCGCGGCTCATCGTCAATGAGCGACATTTCGCCGAAAAATTCCTTGTCGCCCATGGTCGAAAGAATAACTTCCCGACCGTCCTCCCCGACAAGGACTACCTTCACCTGACCGGTCGTGACGATGTAGAGGGCGTCCCCGGGGTCGTCCTCAAAGACGATGACGCTGTTCTTCGGATAGGGCCGCTCCCGCGCGACCTGGCCGATCCGCTCGATATCGTCTTCCCGAAGCTGGGAAAAAAGCGGGATCCCTCGGAGGGTATCTACCACGGGCATTGGCGTATCTCGTTGATTAGATAGACTTTGGCAACTATCAAGACTAGTGACCCGGCCAAAACCTGTCAATTTCGTAGTAATCGACTCGGTTGCCGCCCACTCCATGCCTCCGTTATATTTCCGCGCCTCAAAACGAAGTGTTTCAGGAGCAGATTTGTGAAAGCAGGCATACATCCCAACTATCGGCTCGCGCAGGTTCGTTGCGCGTGCGGTCACACCTTTGAGACGCGCTCGACTCTGGCGGATATTCACGTGGAGATATGTGCGCAGTGTCACCCTTTTTTCACGGGAAAACAAAAACTCGTCGATACGGCGGGGCGGGTGGAGCGTTTCAAGCAACGGTACGGTAAGGCCACCGGGGCCAAGGGGTCCTGACTTTGGAGGCGCGGCTCAAGGCCGCGCTCGCCAGCGCCGCCGATATCGAAAAACAGCTCGCCGATCCGTCGGTTGTCACCAACCCTCAGAAGCTGAAAACGCTGGGTCGCGAACACGCCCGGCTGGATCGGATACGTCAGACAGCCTCCCATCTGGACAAGATTCGCGACGAGCTGGAGCAAGCCCAAGAAATGGCCTCCGATCCGGAACTCGCGGAGTTGGCGCAGGCTGACATCGAACGCCTATCCCCACAGGTAGAACGCGAACAGACAGCCCTGCTCGATTTGTTGATCCCACCTGATCCGTTCGACGGGCGTGACACCATCGTTGAGATTCGGGCCGGCACCGGTGGTGACGAAGCGGCGCTGTTCGCCGGAGATCTCATCCGGATGTACCATCGCTTTGCCGAACGACGTGGGTGGCGTGTGGAGGTGATGTCGTTGTCGGAAGGCAATGTCGGCGGTGTCAAAGAAATTGCCTTCAAGCTCGTCGGTGATGACGCCTTTGGTTGGATGCGTCACGAATCCGGTGTGCATCGCGTGCAACGGGTCCCC
Organism: Gemmatimonadota bacterium; assembly: GCA_036679545.1. Taxonomy (GTDB): domain Bacteria; phylum Gemmatimonadota; class Gemmatimonadetes; order Gemmatimonadales; family GWC2-71-9; genus JAZDDC01. Next base: position 1,523 of record JAZDDD010000087.1, read on the forward strand.
ACCACCGAAGCCCAAGGAAGAGTCCATACCTCCGCGGCCACGGTAGCCGTGATGCCGGAAGCAGAAGAAGTTGATGTTTCCATCGACGAACACGATTTGAAGATCGATGTGTTTCGCTCGTCGGGTCCAGGCGGCCAAAGTGTAAACACCACGGACAGCGCGGTGCGGATCACACATCTGCCCACTGGGTTAGTCGTCCAGTGTCAGGATCAAAAATCTCAGCTGCAAAACAAGATCAAGGCGATTGAAGTGCTTCGTGCACGACTCTTGGATCGGAAAATCGCCGAGCGCCAGGCCGAACGGAGTCGGGAGCGTCGTAGCATGGTAGGGACCGGGGACCGATCCGCCAAAATCCGCACTTACAATTTTCCGCAAAGCCGCGTGACGGACCACCGTATCAATTTCTCCGTACACAATCTCGCCGAAGTGTTGGATGGACATCTGGATGAGATTGCCGAACGGTTGCGGACGACGTATCGGGAAGAACGCAATGCCGAGTAACACCGCCACAACGGTGGCCTCGGGGTTGCTCAGTGGCGCCACTCGGCTGTTGCAGGCCGGTGTCAAGGATCATCGCCAGGAGGCTGCCAGGATATGGGCGGACCTCC
>JAZDDD010000088.1:0-16104 GCA_036679545.1 Gemmatimonadota bacterium
TGCAAATGGGTGCAGCTTGCCAAATTCCGGCCACGTAACTGGAATCATCTCCGTCGTTGCGTTCAACTTCATCGTGCAAGACCCTAAGGGAATCATGGCGGACGTGAGTGATAGATCACGATCCTCCAGTCGCTTGAGGTATCGCAACATCTCCGTCTCGGACCGATACTTATGGAATACGGGATGTTCCATGAACCCGGTTTTGCGGGCAAACTCGCTCGCTATTCCTTTTCCACTTGATGCGGTCAACGCGGCTACATCGGGTGTTTTGTCCTGCAAGGCAAACACACCCAAGAGGTCGGCAATATCATTTGGTGTTGTTGTCTCGTCGATCGAGACACCGATGTCACCGTTGGTGAACTGACGCAAATTCATTTTTGCTTTGTCTGCTGCGGCGTGAACACGTGTTGCGGTGTTTGCATCCGTGTCGATACACAGGGTATCGAAGAACGTGTTATGTCGCAACCGATAACCAAGTGTCTCGAGTCCGGCCGCCAAGAGGCGGGACAGCATGTTCACACGCACCGCAATCCGGAGCAAACCCTCAGGGCCGTGATACGTGGCGTACATGGCCGATATGACAGCGAGCAGCACCTGTGCCGTGCAGATGTTGCTGGTTGCTTTTTCGCGGCGTATGTGTTGTTCGCGTGTTTGCAACGCCATGCGTAACGCCGGTGTACCGGCGGCGTCCTTTGACACGCCGATGATGCGGCCCGGCACGCTCCGTTTGAATTTTTCCCTCGTGGCGAAGAATGCCGCGTGTGGTCCGCCGTAACCCATCGGCACACCAAAACGTTGTGCGTTACCCACGGCGATGTCGGCGCCCCACTCCCCGGGGGGTGTGAGCATCGTGAGACTCAAAAGATCGGTGGCAACGGTTACCAGACAGTTCGCCTCGTGCGCCCGGTTGCAAAGAGCGGTGTAATCACGAATGTTGCCTTCGGTGTCGGGGTATTGTAGTAAAACGCCCACCGTGGCCTCGTCGAACGCAAAGCTATCCGGATCCGACAAAATAATCTCAATTCCTTGTGCCTCGGCGCGTGTCTTGACGATGTCGATTGTTTGCGGATGACACCGTGCGTCAACCAAGAATTTTGGCTCGGTCACTTTGCGTGCAAGACCACGTGTCATGGAGACGGCTTCGGCTGCTGCGGTCCCTTCATCGAGTAAGGATGCGTTGGCGATCTCCAAACCGGTGAGGTCGGACACGACGGTTTGGAAATTGAGCAGGGCTTCGAGTCTGCCTTGCGCGATCTCCGGCTGGTAGGGCGTATACGCGGTGTACCACCCCGGGTTTTCCAAAATGTTGCGGAGGATAACCGGTGGGACGATACAGTCGTAATATCCCATGCCGATGTAGGAACGACGGACCTCGTTTTTGTTGGCAAGTTGTCGCAGGGAATTCAATACTTCTTCTTCGGACTGGGCGGCTGGCACATTCATCGCGTGTCGCAGCCGAATGTCCTCAGGTACGACCTCGTCAATCAAAACGTCGAGCGAATCGTATCCCAATTGTTCCAACATCGTTTTGATGTCCGATGATTGCGGTCCAATGTGCCGCGATGCGAAGCTGTCCGTTGGTGGCAAATCGTTGAGTGTGTTTGTCATGATGCGTTGACTTCCCGTTTTCTTCTTCTTAACACGCAAACGCCCCGGAGGGCCGGGGCGTTTGAGATGCATTGACTAACCGAGCGGGCCTCACGCGGGGGTGTTATTCGCCGATGTGTTGAGCGTAGTCGGACGCGGCCAGCGCCTGTTCCAATTCGTCCGGGCTCTGCAGACGCATCTTGATCATCCACCCGTCGCCGTACGGATCGTTATTAATCAAACTGGGATCGCTATTGAGAGCCGCGTTGACTTCCACCACTTCTCCGCCGAGGGGGCTGAAGAGTTCCGACACGGCTTTCACCGCTTCGATGGTGCCAAAGATTTCCAGGCGGTCGAACGTCGCACCGACATCCGGCAGATCGATGTACACGATGTCTCCGAGTTCGCCTTGCGCGTAGTCGGTAATGCCGATGGCGACCACGGAGGCATCCTCTGTCTGTTGGATGTACTCGTGCTCTTCTGTGTATCGAAGGTTGTCGGGTATGCTCGACATCTCTTTATATCAATTGATGGGAGGTGGTTTTGGACGGCGAAGATTACCGTTCCACCCCAACGCCTGTCAAGCGTTTTATTCGGGTGACGCCACCGCTCGTTTTTCTAGGTCCTGCCATACCTCGGCACTACGCGAACGAAGGTCGTTAATTGTCCCGTCATTCTGGATGATGTGGTGAGCCCCCTCACGTTTCTGGGCCGTGTCCATTTGGGCTGCCATCAGCGCCCTCGCCTGATCGCGCTCGAGTCCGCGCTCGATCAGACGTATGGTTCGAATCGTCTCCGCCGCCTCAACCAACACGACAACATCAAACTGCCCGGGGTCCATGACTTCGAAGAGCAGCGGGATGTCATTCAGCACGATACGATCTCCGCGTTCCCGAGCGATCTTTATCTCCTCATCCCGACGGCGTTGCACGGCTGGGTGGACGATTGCGTTCAGAGCCTCGCGAGCGGTGGCATCATCAAGGATTTGTCGACGCAGCCAAGCACGATCCAGGGCCCCATCGCGCGTAATGGCTTCTTTCCCGAATTTCTCGGCGATCTGGTCCAGCATCGGTTGCCCGGGCTCCTGTAAATCGCGAACGATCGCGTCCGCATCGATCAGGGTTGCCCCCCAATCCGAAAAGAAGCTCGATACCGTGCTCTTTCCCGACCCCACGTTTCCTGTCAGGGCCACATTCAACATCGCGTGGTGCCGCGACAGTGTTTTCGGTGATGTTCGGGCCAGGTCAAACGGTGGCGCGACGACGGGTGGGTGGTCGGGCTTGGGTGCTGTTGGGGTCGGTAATGCAGGGAAACCCTATGTGCAAGGCGCTTGCGGTTCCGGGGCGCCCGTTCATATTCCGGTCCGGGTGAGAGCCCTCCACCTTCGGACGGCCCGTTGGGTCGTTCGTCCATTTCCCAGCCCAACCCATATTGCGGGGGAGTCGTGAACAAAGCCGAACTGATAGAAGCAGTTGCCGATCGGGCCGATCTCAAAAAAGCTGAGGCCGCTCGCGCTGTTGAAGCGCTGTTTGATGGCGACGGAATCGTCGCGACTGTTCTTAAGCGTAAAGAAAGGCTGCAGCTCACTGGTTTTGGCACCTTTCAGGTCAAGGAACGTCCTGCGCGAAAGGGCCGTAACCCACGCACTGGCGAAGAGATAGACATCGCCGCTGCGAATGTGCCAGCCTTCAAGCCCGGTCAGGTCCTGAAGGACGCCTTGAACGGATAGGCCTGTCCCCTTTTTGGGGCGTGTGCCCCTGAGGGTAACGACCGCCTTTGGGACTGGTGGCCCGTCGCACATCGTCGAGACGGGCCGTCAGTCTTTTTCCGCGAATCGCCGTACCGGTGAGACCCTGCATGGCTCTGGATGCGTCCTCGGGGCGAATCTCGATTATCGTAAACGACTCTCGTAGGTCGATCCGGCCAACGTCGGCGGGCTGAATACCCACGGCGTTCGCGAGCGCGCCAACCAGATCCCCAGCCCGGACACCATCACGTTTGCCGATGTCGGCACGAATTCGAGTCCATGTTGCGGCCTCCGGGTCCGTTCGCTTTTTCCACACGTTTGTCAGCGCGGCGGCCGCAATCTCGACAGGATCGAATTCTTCCAGTAAGGGCTCCAACGTCGTAAGAACCCCAATGGGTAGACCACCTGTGAGCGTATCACGTAGTTCTGCCCGCAGGACGGCGGCGCGATCGCGTACGCGATCTGCGGCGGAGGGCAATTTCAAAACGGCGGGATCAACCACAAGTCGTTGCAAATACGGTTGTTGTGTCGGCCGGATAAACACGAGCGTCGCGTCAGCCCGCGCGGCGTATGATTCCAGCGTCTGTTGCGATGGCAGATCCATAAACACAGCCAAGTCCACGCGTTGGTCTTCCCCAAGGTCGTTTATCAGCCCCGGGAGTGACCTGGGCGTGCCCGCGGGTTCCCACACCGTCGCGGTCTGAGGGTTGAGCGTGTCCAGCGCTGCGTGCAGTGCCGTCTCCCGGCGCGCCACCGGGACAATCGCGTACCGCAGCCGTGTTCTACTTGGGGCATCGGGCATGCAAGAGCGATATACCGGAGCCCTGCGTGCATACCGTTCGACCAATTCGGCCACGTCGCTCCGGTTGGATGTGACAACGAGACGTTGTGCGGAACTCAGTTCGGCCAGGCACTCTTCCATAGCCTTGATGGCCGGTGCGGCGTAAAGCTCAGGCCACGCTATCACGACCCGCGAAACCGTTTGCGGATTTATGGCGGATTGCTTGATGAGTGCTGCAAGATCCTGGGCGGTCGTCACCAGGGACGTTATGGCGTCCTGACGCAGTAACATGTTGGTGCGGGCCAGGCCGGAGGCCAGATGAACCGGTGTGAGCGATTGGTTGCTGCCGATGACCCGTAACGCATCGTCATGGTCCTCGATCTGTGGAACGATCGCGATGAGTTGTAATGCCCCGTCCTGGTTGGCTTGCAACCCCTCGAATATCGGTTGCGTGAACCACCACGCAGGTGGGCATTCACAGACCAATGGTTTATTGGCAGACAATGCTGCGCGATGCGCGGCATCCAACTCGGGAAGTACGTTACCCGACACAAGACCTCCGGTTTTCAAAGAGTGACCGACATGCTACCTTGCCGGAAACAGCCACGCAACGGCGAAAATGGCGAAAAAAGTACTTCTGGTCGTCGCATCGATGACTCTTCTTCACGGAACGACAGTTGAAGCACAGGTATCACGGCGAACTGCTCGAGAGTTCGGCGTGACGGTTGGTGTTCTTTCGCCCGGCCCGTTAAACGCGATCACCGATGTGACGGGCGTGCGTGTTGGCCAAGTCACGCTTGTTGAGGGCGACTCGATCAATACCGGTGTTACCGCGATATTGCCCCCCGGGGACAATGTATTTCGACGGAAGGTGCCCGCCGCCATCGTGATCGGTAACGCATTTGGCAAACTCGCAGGTTACACACAAGTCAAAGAACTCGGTGAGATCGAATCACCTGTTGTTTTAACGTGCACGCTGTGTGTGCCACGTGTGGCCGACGCCGTGCTCACGTACCTGCTCTCGCTGCCGGGAAATGAAAACGTCCGATCGGCCAATCCCGTCGTGGGGGAAACAAACGACGGTTTTCTGAACGACATCCGGAGTCGTCCGGTACAAGAGACGCATGTGCTCGATGCCATACGCACCGCGTCGTCCGGGCCGGTGGCGCAGGGAAGCGTGGGTGCCGGTAGAGGAACGCGGGCGTTTGGATGGAAGGGCGGCATTGGGACGTCCAGCCGTTTGTTGCCGCAGTCGTTGGGTGGTTGGACAGTTGGTGCGCTCGTACAAACCAATTTCGGTGGTGTGCTCACCATCGACGGTGCGCCGGTCGGTCAGGAACTCGGTCGCTATTATCTGCGCGAAGAGGTTGAAGGTGTTCGCAACGATGGAGAGCCGGCCGATCTTGGTGATGGTTCGATCATGATTGTGATTGCCACAGACGCCCCGCTCGACTCACGAAACCTCGAGCGTTTGGCGCGGCGTGCCTTGGCGGGATTGGCACGCACGGGCAGCTCCATGACAAATGGTTCGGGCGACTATGTGATTGCATTTTCCACGGTATCGGTGGCGGAACTATCGAACACGGCCACGCTTTCCAACAATGCCATGAGCCCGCTCTTTGAAGCGGTAATCGAATCCACGGAAGAAGCCATCTACAACTCTTTGTTCATGGCGACCACAGTGGTCGGACATCTCGGGATCGCCGAAGCGTTGCCGATCGACGAAACGCTTGCCGTGCTCAAACGTTACGGGGTCGTACCGAACTGAGGACCGTAATTCCCAGGAGATTCATATGATGCGGGTTGTGATTTTCTTAGCACTTGTGTTGGCAACGACCGTGCGTGGTACATCGGCGCAACAGGACGGGTTAAAGATCTTTATCTCGGCCGACATGGAAGGTGTGGTCGGTGTGGTCAACAGCGAACAACTCGGACCGGCGGGATTTGAATACGGTCGTTTCCGCGAATTCATGACACGGGAAGTGCTCGCGGCAATTGATGGTGCGCGTGCCGCCGGTGCGACGGAGTTTGTTGTCGCCGACTCCCATGGTAACGGTCTCAATTTGCTCATCGAACTATTGCCGATCGATGTCACCGTTGTCCGGTCTTGGCCCCGGCCGTTGGCCATGATGCAAGGGATAGACGAATCTTTCGACGCGGCCATCTTCATTGGGTATCACGCGGGCACAACCAACCCTGAGGGAGTTCGCGCACACACAATGTCCAGTGCTACGTTGGCCGATATCCAGCTCAACGGTCGTTCGGCCCTGGAAGCTGGTATAAATGCGGCAATCGCCGGGCACTTTGGCGTTCCGGTTATCATGATCTCCGGCGATGACGCGGCCGTTGCTGAGGCGCGGGCGTTTATCGGAGATCTCGAAGGAGCAGTAGTTAAATGGAATTACGGTTTCCATTCTGCCCGTTCGCTCACACCGGACGCATCCTATGCTCTCATACGTGAAACGGTCACGTCGGCAATTCGGCGTATCGATTCGTTTGAACCGTTTGTTCTGAGTAATCCGGTAACCCTCGACATACGTTTCAAGAATTACCGGCCTTCGGAGGTCCTGTCCTATCTACCCAACATCGAGCGCACCAGCTCGCACACAGCTCGGTTCGTTGGTCAGAATATGATCGAGATCGCTAGATTCCTTCAGTTCCTTAGCTACTTCAGTTCTGGTTTGACCCCTTAGGCCACTCACCGGTTGCGTATGTCGAGATCATTGGATATTCCCGCGTTTCAGGTATCAAAAAACCTGCGGCACCTGAAGCCATCGGCGACGATGGCCATCAACCAAGAAGCGCAGCGGCGTAGAACCGCGGGAGAAGATGTCATTGACCTGTCGGCGGGTGAGCCGGACTTCGCGTCACCCAAGCCGATTGCCGAGGCGGGTATCAAGGCTATTCAAGATGGCAAGACCCGGTACCCGCCCAACGCCGGCATTCTGGACCTCCGAGCAGCCGCTGCACGTCACTTGTCGCTCATGTCGGGCGGCCGACCGGTCAATGCTGACAACATCGTGGTATCAACTGGTGCAAAACAGTCGATTTTCAACGCTTGTTTTGCCTTGTTTGGCCCCGGAGACCATGTCTTGATCCCGTCCCCTGCCTGGGTGTCGTATCCGCAAATGGTTCACCTGGCCCGGGCGCAACCGATTGCAGTTGCGGGTCAACCGGAGTGGAGTCTGAAGGTTGGTGTGGAAGATCTAGATGGTGCAGCCACACCGGACACGAAGGGTTTGATTTTGTGTACGCCTAACAATCCGACCGGTGCCGTTTATACCAAGGGAGAGCTGCGCGCCATTCTCGAGTGGTCCGTCGATCGTAATATCTGGGTCATTTCTGACGAGATCTATCGGCAGATTCACTATGCCCCAGGGCCCGCGCCGTCGGTTCTTGACTTGCCGGAAGAGTTGCTGGGACGGGTGGTGATGGTTTCCGGGGCAAGCAAATCGTATGCGATGACCGGTTGGCGCATTGGGTTTACCCTTGCTCCACCAAGCCTGTCCAAGGCAATGGCGTCATTCCAAACACACGTGACAAGTGGCGCATGCCATCCTGCTCAGTATGCCGCGGCGGCCGCGTTTTCGGATGAACGGGTGGTTGCGGATGTTGAAGCAATGGTCAGTCAGTTTCAGCGCCGCCGCGAAATTGTCGTCACCCAGTTTCGTGCGCAACTGCCCGGTGTGGAGTTTGTCGATCCGCTCGGCGCGTTCTACTTCTTTTTTCGGGTCGATACTTTCTTTGATGCACGCATGACCGGCTCCGTCGATTTTTGCGAACGGTTGCTCGCCGATCAAGGCGTGGCGTTAGTTCCGGGGGAGGCCTTTGGCGATTCCCGTTGGGTCCGGTTGTCCTTCGCCGCGGCGGAAGAGGACATAAAACAAGCACTCGATAGGATCGTCACGTTTACATCCAAGCTCGACGCTCCGGTCAACGCATAAAAGACGGCCAGGAGTTGAGTCACATGACCGGTGTCGATCGGTTGAATGACGGCGGGCCGTTCGATCGCGCGCGTCGTGTTCGTGAGATTCTGTCCGAGACTGGCACACTTGGCTCCGGTGGTGCCATGACCGGTGTGCCACCGTCTCCCGACAACGCTTTCGAAGACGTGGTACCAGTGGAGGGGGATGTTGTCCGCTCCCGCGCGGTACAGACACACGCAATCATCCCGGGTGATGTTGGTTTTTGTGATGGGGTGCAACGCTTTGCGGTCGAGGGTTGGGTTGGGGTCTGTCCGGTGATTCGAGCGCACGTCAGTGCCGCCGTTCTCCTTCGAAAAGATCGTCTCCTGGAACCGGTGGTTCATCGAGCGCAAGACTTCATCGTTGCGCCTCTGGATGCGTTGGGTGCATCCGTCACGGAGCGCATTCGTGAAGTCGGGTTGCCGCTTTTTGACACCGGACCGGCAACCCGTCGCCACCCCACGCTGGACGTGCGGCGCGCGGTGCAGGTCATCCACGGTCAAAGGTCGGAGTTAGAACGAGCTGTTGCGGGCGAGTTCCGGGCGCGTTTTTCAGACGCGTGGATCGTATTGGACGGCGGTCTCCGTGGATACGAGAACTTTCCGGGCAACGACCGACTACTTGGAGTGATCAAAAGCCACGAGACACAATACCTTGCCGGCGCAGACCTAAACGTGGCGCTGACACTGCCTGCCGAACACCGCACAACTGTTTTTGAGCGACGTAGTGGCGATGCGGGAGTACATTCATGGTATCTGCGTCTTTGGGATTGGGAGGGACACGATTTGTTGTACGGCTTGTTACGACTGGAGCGTCAACCGGTACACGATATCTCGGCGGAAGCCGATTGTGTGAGTGGTTGGATCCTTGCTGAACGAGTTCCACTTGCGGGTCGGAGTAGACGTTGGGATCGTTTCTTGTACCCCATACATCAAGTCGAAGCTTACCTGAATGCGCGCACTGGGGCGTGGGCGTGACACAACCCGCCCACGATAGCATTGTCGGTCGCGTTGTCGCCACCGAACATCTGCCCGCCAGCCCACACCAATTCTTTTTTTGGAGTGCTACCGAAACCGACGTTGGTATCGGTGCCATCGTGCGTGTTGATGGGAAGAGAGATCGTGTGGTTTTTGCAGTCGTGATCGATGGCAAGGCGTATTCCGACTTGTCAGAGCCAATGCACGACGTCATTGCGGCCCATGGCGATCCTGCCTCTCAGGACGGAGCAACCGAGCGGCGTGAAATCCGGTTGTGGACGGCGGCTGTCTTGCGTCAAATGCCGGAAGAACCACTCCAACCAGTGCCTCTTTCCACGGTAACACTGGCATCGTCCGACGATGTGAAGCTGGCGTTGCGCATGGAGTCATATGTCGATGGTGAGAACTCGACCGCGATACCTGTCGGGATTTACGCGGCTGGCGGACTGCGCGCCCCTGTGTATCTAGATGCTGATTTTCTCCTTGGTCCCGAGTCGGCGCATCTCAATATCACGGGTGTATCAGGGTTGGCCACCAAAACAAGTGCCGTAGAATTCTTTCTTGCTTGCCTGTTTGCACGATTCCCGGCCGCCAAAGGACGTGTGGCCGCGGTTTGTTTCAATGTCAAAGGTGCCGATCTCTGTTTTATCGACCAACCCGGCGAACTCACGGAGTCGGATCTCGAGGCGTATGAAACTCTTGGCATCGAGCCACGACCGTTTGAGTCGGCACGATATTTTGCTCCGTTTAAGAGTGACGGTGTTAACCTAAACACGTTGCGGTCACACCCCGATCTCATATCTACGGTGGAGCCGTTGGTATGGGGGCTACGCGAAGTGCTGGACTACAACGAGGTCTTGTTGAACCGAGACGACCTCGATGCCAAGGCCGCGGCTTTCATCGACTTCTTGCGGGATCGAGTGGTTGAGAAAGAATTTCGCGACGAGTGGGGGAACCGCCATCGTGTCACGACGTTTGCAGATCTCGACCGATTGTTTCGCGCCATATTTGATGGGCTCGAAGCGCAGGGGCGCTCCGATACCTGGCGGACACATCATATCGCCACCATCCGCAAAGTTCGTAACCGTCTGATCAATATCTCGGTACGCTGCAAGGGGTTGGTGACCGATGACGGTGTGTCGAACGATATACCGTTTGGTGAATTCAAAGATCGTGATTTTTACGTCATCGATGTCGCAGGTATGGATCAGCTTGCGCAAGATCTCGTCTTCACACGAGTCGTTTCCCAGTTGCGCGAACATCTCGAACGTCGTGACCTCGGTGTCGAACATGTCGTAGTGTTCGTGGATGAGTTGAACAAGTATGCCCCCGCCGACGGACCGGACACCTACGTTCGCAAAATGTTGCTCGACATTGCGGAACGTGGCCGTTACCTCGGTTTGGTGCTCTTCAGCGCACAGCAGTTTCGCTCGCAGGTGCATCGACGCATCGTCGGCAACGCGGGCACGTCGGCGTTTGGTCGTATGGAGATGGATGAGCTGGCAACACCCGGTTACCAGGTGTTGTCACCGGCCACCAAGATCAAGCTCGCGACGTTGCCCAAGGGTGAGATCATGGTGCGACATCCGCACTTCACACAGCCGGTTTTTCTTCGATTCCCGCGGCCGCCAGTGTTGGGTGGGCCGGCGGGTCTTGCCAAATTCCCACCTGCTGCGGACGTGCCGATGGAGGAAGCGGTCATTGCGCAACTGGGATCGCTCGATCCGAAGCTGGAACGCCGCGCGATTCGCGACGCCATCGCTGGCCGCGCCGAGGACGACGTCCGTCGTGCATTGTTAGCGACACGTCGAGCGGCGCCGGACCACGTGCTGAAGTATTTTTCGAAAGCGCTGGGACCGAAGGTCCAACGGGGAGTCGCGGATGAGTCGCGGGCAGGCGTCGCCAAGTTGCAGTCGATGCAAGATCCGTATGCTACGTAGGGGGTTCCGTTTTTTGTCCGCGGACACTGCTTTTTTCACGTCGCGCACACGAGTTGCCGCATGAGTTTGCGGATTGCCCATCTGGCCGATCTTCATCTCGGGTATCGGCAGTATAGTCGTCAGAACGCAAATGGTATCAATCAGCGAGAGGCGGATGTTGCCGCCGCTTTTCGCCTAGCCATCGATGACGTCATCGCCGCAAAGCCAGACATCATTTTGATTGCGGGTGACGTATTCCATTCCGTTCGTCCAACGAACACCGCAATTCTCTATACGTTCAATCAGTTTCGGCGGTTACGTGCTGCATTGGCCGACGTGCCGGTCGTTGTCATCGCGGGGAACCACGACACACCGCGATCGGTCGAGACCGGTACCATCCTCACGCTCTTCGAAGCAGTCGAGAATGTCCACGTGGTTGCGCACGAGACACGGGCCATCCGGTTTGATCGTCTTGAACTGTCAGTAACCGGCTTTCCACGCGAATCTCTGGTGACCGGGTCGCGGCGTATACCACCGCCCGATCCGGAAGCAAAGCGAAACATACTGCTCATACACAGTGAGATTGCCGGAGTCGTGCCGGGTGACAGATCGTTCGCCCAGCAGATGGGGACGGTGCTAGAACCCGGGGAGCTGCATGCGGAGCAGTGGGACTACGTGGCACTTGGTCATTATCACGTTGCGGCGGAAGTCATGGCGAATGCGTGGTATGCCGGTAGCATTGAGTACACGAGTCACACACCGTGGAGCGAGTCACGCGACGGTTCCGCTCGTGTGCCGGAAGGCGCAAAGGGTTGGTTGCTTGTGACGATCGAGGACGGTGATGTAAACGTTGCGTTCAAACGTATTCCGCTCGCTCGTGGGCATATCGACTTGCAACCAATTTATTGTCGTGGCATGACGGCGGAAGAAATTAGTGCCGACGTTCGGAGTCGTGTGGAAGCTATGGAGTGTGACATTGATGGTCAGGTTGTCCGGCAGGTACTATTTGATGTACCGAGGAACGTGGTTCGTGATTTGGATCACGAGATCCTACGGGAATACAAAACCCGAGCATTGCACTACCGATTCGATGCGCGGCGGCCCGAGGTCAAAGCTATCAGCGGCGTGGTGACGCCGGGTCGTCGCCAAACGATGCAGGAGCTAGTCGCCGAATATCTTACGGAGCGAGTCCTAACACCGGGTGTTTCGCGAGATGAAATACTTGTGTTGGCCGATGACTATTTAGGAAAGGTCGAACGCGACCTCGCCGAATCCTAACGTGCGTCTCCATCGACTCAAACTTACCAACTTCCGGTTGCACGCCGAAACCGACATCGCGTTCTCGAGCGGGATCACGGCCATCGTCGGTCCAAACGGCGCGGGCAAGACGACGTTACTCGAGGCACTGGCATGGGCTTTTTATGGCACCCCAGCCGCACGTGGTAGCCGGGACTCGATACGGCGATCCTCGGCGCCCGCACGTGCGCCCGTGAGGGTGGAGGTCGAATTATCGCTCGGAGCGCACGACTATCGTGTTGTCCGCCATCTTTACGGTGCAGAGTTGTATCAGGATGGTTCCGCGGGCACAATTGCCAACAGCCAGCAGGCCGTCTCGAGCAAGATGACATACTTGCTCGGTTTGAATAGGGAAGAATTTTTCAATACCTACTTCACCGGCCAAAAGGAACTCGCCGTCATGGCGGCGATGGGGCCAAGCGACCGCGGGAAATTTTTATCGCGGCTTCTCGGTTACGAAAAACTCCGCCTAGCGCAAGACGAACTTCGCAGTAAGCGATCCACACTCCGCGGCGAGGTGTCGGGTTTGGAGCAGGGTCTGGAAGTTGAAGCCACACTTGAAAGAGAGCGGGTTGAGGTCGAAACGAAATTGGCGCGCTCGAAGGCCGCGTTGGACGACGTCCGTAAAAACCTGAAGTCCGCCGAGCTACGCAGTAACGATGTCGGTCCAAAATGGGAGAGAGTCCAAAAGCTTCGGGAAGCCACCGTAAAACTGCAGGGCGATCGAAGCATTGCAGAGCAGCAAGTTCGAGAAGCCACACGCGAGTTCCAACGTCTCGATCGAGATCTTGCTCAAGCGATCCAGGCTGTTGCGAAGATGAAGGAGCTGGAACCACGAATCAATCGCGTGGACGACGTCCAACGGGAGTTCGATCGGTTGGACCGGGCGGCGCAGGATGCGGGTCAGCGGCGACTCGTGACCGGGCAACTTGACGAATTACGTGAACAGTTGAAACGGGTGATCGCACGCCGCGAAGAGTTGGGAGGCAGCGAGCTCGTGGAGCGGGCCAGGCGTGTTGTAGAAGAGGGGCATCACAAGCTCAAAGCGTTGCAAGGGAATGAGGACGATCTGCGGACGGTCTGGGTGCGTGACAAACAGGATGCAGATACCAAACGACAGACGCTGCGTACACAGTTCGTGGATGTTCAACAGCATCGGCAGCTTTTGATTGAGGGTGGGCCGGAGGGAAAATGCCCCACGTGCGCTCGGGAACTGGGACAGGAATTCGAAGCTGTGCTCGCCACGCTGAGTTCACAGTTGGAGGAGATCGAATCCAGTGGTCGGTTCTTTGGTCAGCGGGTCAAACAGCTGACGAAGTCGCCTGCCGGTCTTGATGCCGCCGAAAAGGCTCGTGCTAGCGGTGCAAAGCGGGTCAAAGACGCGGTGCAGCGGTTGGCCGAAGTCGAAGCACGTGTGAGCGAGATTAGCGGTGTTGTGGCGGAAAGAGATCGATTGTTGGAACGCGAAAAAGAATTGCATGGTGCTTTGGCAAAACTCACCGACACGTATGACGCGGAGCAACACGAGGCGCTCCGTCGCGAACTGCGATCCCTCCAGGATGCTTCCAAGCTTTCCACGGAACTCAAATTGCGTGGCTAACGTGCTGAACGATTGGTCGAAGAAGCTGAGGTTGCGGAGCAAAACCTGTCGGAAAGAGAAAACAGGTTCCGCCTATTGACCGAAGAAGTAGAGCGGTCGGGCTTTCGCGAAGAGGAGTACCGGAACCTCAAGGTCGAGTTCGAGCGAGCGGAAACGGAACGCCGCACCATTCAACTCAAGGAGAGTGCGCTTCAGGGGGACCACAAGGTGGCCCAAACAGCACAAGAGAGTGTCGCCCGTCGTATCAAGGAGCGCGAGCAACAGATGCGCAAGCTCAAAGATCTGCGCCGACAGCTCACCCTGCATGAAGAACTTGACGATGCTTTCGAGGATTTGCGTCGCGAACTCAATGCCCGTATGAGACCCGATCTCTCAGAGCTTGCCTCCGGATTTTTGTCTGATGTCACCGATGGCCGGTACGACGAATTGGAGTTGGATGAACAATACCGGATCCGGATTGTCGAGGATGGTGATTCAAAGACTGTCATTTCCGGGGGCGAAGAAGACGTAGCAAATCTTGTATTGCGTCTTGCGATTAGTCAGATGGTTGCCGAACGTGCGGGGCAACCACTGTCACTGCTCGTGTTGGATGAAATTTTTGGTGGGCTCGATGAAGGGAGACGGCAGAACGTGGTGTCGATACTGCGGGGTTTGGCCGATCGCTTCCCTCAAGTGGTTCTCATAACCCACATTGAATCCATCAAGGAGGGTGTTGATCGCGTCTTGCGTGTGACAGTCGATGACGAGGCGCGTCTGGCCCGTGTGAGCGAGGAAGATCGCTTTGGCCCCACAAAAGATGCAGCATAGCGAACCTGCGGTTCAGGGACCGTTGCCCATTCGGCTCTCGGATGTGAGTGACATCAACCGAGTTTTTTCCGATGCCTTCACGGATCGTTACCGCCGTGATGGCCTTGTTGGTGTCCGTGTCCCCCGGTTAAACCCCATGATTTGGCGTTATGCATTGGAAGGTGCCGGCCAGGGCGCCATGATCTGGCGTGATGACCGCGGCGAACTCATCGCGTTTAACGTCGCGCATTGCTCCGGTAGCGAAGGCTGGATGGGCCCGTTGGCGGTGCGCACCGATCGACAGGGATCCGGTGTTGGCCAGGCCGTCGTTACCGCTGCCCTGAATTGGCTCATCGGTCGGAATGTGTCCACGTTGGGGCTCGAGACTATGCCGCGAACCGTGGACAATATCGGTTTTTACTCACGACTTGGCTTCCTACCCGGTCATCTCACCGTCACTGCAGTTGCAGACATCCCACCACGTGTGGCCACGGACGTGCGATTTACTCGTCTGAGCGACCTCGCGTCGGCTGATCGCGACGATGTGGTGCGCGCATGTCGAGACCGCCTGTGCCAATCGGCGCCTGGTTACGACTTTACGAGGGAGTTTAGGCTGACGCACGAATTGCGGTTGGGTGATACGATCGTCATTGCGAACGACCGTGTCCGAGGGTTTGCAATGTGGCATGAGGCTGGGCTCGTCGAGTCACGCCCCGCCGAAGAATTGCGTTTGCTCAAGTTGTTCGCCGATTCAACAGATACGCTAAATGATCTTCTGACTGCCCTGGAGGTTTGTGCAACACGGGTCGGGCTTGGTCGCATAGCGGTACGTTGTCAAACCAGCTTCGGGCAGGCTTATGCGCTGCTGATTCACAGGGGTTACCGTGTCCGCTGGACTGACTTACGGATGACCCTCGTCGGTTACGACTCGGTAGTGTTGCCCGCAGGGGAGGTTCTTTTTTCAAACTGGGAAATCTGATGGCGGTTGGTGGTTGCTGGGTGTTGCCGGCGACGGTTTTGACCGTGACAAGCTACCCGCTACCCGCTACCCGCTACCCGCTCTTGACGACTTGAACGCCGTTGGCGAACGAAAAGGATGTTGCACCCTACCAATTTCGTACCTGCGGCCTGCATTCGTAAATGCGGGCAGCGGGTAGCGGGCAGCCGCGCGCCCACGGCGCGCGACTACGGCGCCCGTTCGTCCCCTACCACAATCGCCCGTGCAACAAGCGCCACCGCTGCTGCCAGCGGCACATGCACCCATCCGCTTTCAACTTGCATGCCGTAGGTCAAAACGACCCACGTTACCAATGAACCTGTCGCCACGAGAAGAGAAGTTTTTGCATTCATATTGTATCACCGATCATTTAGCGCTATCTTCGCCATCCCTGGGGCGTCGAGACTCAATTATTGAGCCAACAAGTCCGGTCACGCACCTGCTGCAAC
>JAZDDD010000089.1:0-19104 GCA_036679545.1 Gemmatimonadota bacterium
CCCAACCTTGAGTACTTCGATGTCCGATACCGAAGCGATCAATGTTGATTCGGCCGGCCATCCAATGTCACCCGTCAACAGCAGATCAAACTCGCGGTAGGAGACGTGGACGACAAGCGAGTTCTCATTGGGCCCCAGGGCCTTTTCCAACCACGCCCCATGAGGATGGAGGACGGCAAAACGCACGGAATCGATGAGTAACGTGTCACCCGCGCGGGCAGACAGCCACTTCACGCCCTCATCGTTCAGCACATCGAGAAACTCGACATACAACGACGAGCTGAGCGGGACACCGGGTTCTAAGACGACTCCGGTGGGCACGTTTTGTACGACTGCCGCCAATCCGCCAAGATGATCCGCATCCCCGTGCGACAAGATGGCCGCGTCCAAAAACCGTACTCCGCGCCGTTTAAGAAATGGAACGACCACCCTGAGTCCCGCGTCCCATCTCAGGTTTTTTGGCCCACCGTCAATCAGCACCCAACGATCGTTCGGCGTCTTGATTGCAATAGCATCCCCCTGCCCGACGTCTAGCATGTGGACCTCGAGTATTCCACGATGACGCATACTAAGGATGGCCGGTAGGACGGCCGCCACCCAACCCACGGCAGCCAAACCATATGCCGCTCGTCGCAACGCCATGCGCCAAACCGGAGGACGCACCGCCAACCACACCGCTACGGCCGCAAGCACAGCCCACGGCAGCGCAAAGGCGGCACCGGGAACCCCTTCGACGTGGCCACCGGGGATGGAGCCGAAAAACGACGCGGTGGATTCCAACAACGCCAACAGAATACCCGCACCGGCCGCGAACGTTGGGCCACCCACAAGACTGATGAATACAGCGGGCACGGCCATTGATGCCAAGGGGACCGCAATCAAGTTGGCCACGAGCCCAATCGGCGCCACGCTGCCAAAAACAAACGCCGTGATGGGCGACGTCCCAATGGTTGCACCGGCACTGGCGACGGCCAAACGCAAGAACGAACCCCACCGACCTGATCGACGAGTTACGGCTCGTGCAAGTTTGATCGAGCGCGCGGTACTCCAGACCGCGAACACGGAAAGCCACGCTCCCACCGACCGAACGGCGAGCGGATCAAAGCAGAGGATGCACAGGACAGATACGCCGATGACCACTTCGAGCGGCGGGTTGCGGCCACGGATACGCGAACATGCCGCGATCGTGATAAAGAGCGCCGCTCGTGTGGCCGGTGTTGGAAAACCCAAGAGCGCCACGTAGGCCCAGGTGACACCCGCGCCCCACGCCCACGGCCTCGCGCCGCTGGCAAACCGGCGAAGACTGATCGTAACCAACGCCGCCACGATGCCGACATGTAACCCGGAGATGGCCAACAGATGCGCGAGACCGGAGGCGACAAACGCATCTCGCGTGTCCGACCGCAAATCGTGACGACGTCCGAGAATCATGGCCTCGACAATGGCCGACCGATCACCGTACATGGACACCACTCGACCGCGCACCGCATCGCGCAACACAAAGCGAAGCGGACGACGCACCCGCAACCGCCTTGCATGATCAATACGAAACACACCGCGGCCACGCACCACCCCAACCGCCACCAGGGTCACACCGCTTTGCAATCCCACCGGGGCAACCTGCACACGAATAGTGCCGGTACAGCCTTCTGGGTCGTCAATGACCTTCGCGGTGGTGACCCCATTGCGGCCGGGCGCATCGAGAATCCTGACTACGGCCGAACGATTGCCCCGTTGCCAGGAACGCCGGCAACCTGAGGCCTCGCGCAAACCCGCAACGGCACCAGAAAACCAACCGGCGAGAAGGCACGCGGCAAAAAAAACGCGCCACCAACGCATGCCAATGACCGCCAGGCCAGTGGCCGCGACAAAACAAATGAGTGGAGAAACCGGAAACACCGACCCGGCAAAAACACCGGTGGCAAACGACAAAACGACGGCGGAGACAGCAGGCCGCACAGCTTGCCGCCTAAGACTCTGCAGGTGACCGGGACGTCACCCCTACTACACCGTCACAACAATTACCCCAGGACCGCCAACTCTTTTGTGCGGACCGTAACACCAGTGAACGTCGAACCAGTGGTACCATTGAGCCTGACATTTTGGTACGTACCAATCCACGAAACGGGGCCTTCGAGCAATACGATCTTGTTGGTCCGCGTCCGGCTCTGTAGCAGGTCACCTCGTCGTGCTTTCTTTTCGACGAGTACCTCGTGTGTGGAGTTGACCAACGCGACGTTGCGTTTCCTGGCAGCCGCCCGCACGACACCGATGAGAGATTCGAGACGGGCGCCGGCAACGCTGTCGGGAACGTGGTCCTTGATCTTGACCGCCGGTGTCCCATCACGCACCGAGTATTTGAACGTGTACGCATCGTCAAACATGACTTCCCGCACCAATTCCTCGGTGGCGTGGTACTCTTGATCGGTCTCTCCGGGAAACCCCACAATGATGTCCGTGGAGATGGCAATACCGGGAACAGCACGACGGAGGTCTTTAACCACCGTGAGGTATTGCTCGCGCGTATATCGACGCAACATCCTCTTGAGTACGCTGTTGGAGCCACTCTGAAGCGGGAGATGCACGTGCTCGCACACTTCGGCGACTTCTGCGATTGCCCGAATGACAGGTTCGGTAAAATCACTTGGATACGGGCTTGTGAACCGCACACGTTTGATTCCCTGGACCGCAGCAACCGCACGCAACAGACCGGCAAAGTCATTGGTGCCGTCGTTGTAGCTGTTGACGGTTTGGCCTAGTAACGTCACTTCCGTGACCCCAAACTCGGCGTGACGACGCACTTCCGTCACGACATCCAACAACCTACGACTGCGCTCCGGCCCACGTGTCATCGGAACTATGCAGAACGTACACCGATAATTGCAGCCACGTTGGACGGTCACAAAGGCATTTACACGGTCATGCGCCACCGGTGGTACGTCTTCGTAGTGTTCCCAGGACCGAAATTCGACTTCGGTGGCTCGGTGACCGTCGCGGGCTCTGGCCACAAGCTCCGGAAGAGCCCGATAACCATCGGGGCCCACCACAAAATCCACGTGTGCCACACGATTGAGGAGGAGATCGCCCAGCCGTTGGGCCATGCAACCCACAACACCGAGTACGTCGTTTGGGCCTTTGTGTCGTTTGAGTTCGCCAACACGTCCATAGATTCGTTGCTCTGCGTTGTCGCGCACAGCGCAAGTATTCACCAAGATCACATCGGCATCGTCAGGTGTCTTGGCTACGTCATATCCCTCACGATCAAACAGACCGTAGATCACGTCGGTGTCAGCGACGTTCATCTGGCACCCGTACGTCTCGATGTACAGTTTTGGGCGAGTGGAATCAGTCATCGTTTTGTACAACGACTTGGAGTGAACCCGCGGCATCGACTCCGAGCGTGCTGGTGAAACGCGGTGTCACGGCCACGGCAGTTGAAAAATTAACATCCAGATAATCTTCGGTGAGCCCCCGGTATGTCCCGCTGTGCCTGCCCAGTGTTACGATGTCGGCGGTCTGCCCGATGCGGTTAGACCGGTAGCGCTGGGTCTGTACGGCTGCGTATTTTCGCAGTTCGGCGGATCGGCCGGCCATTACACCCGCATCGACACCGGGTCCCAAACGTTGCGAGGACGCGCCCGGTCGTTCCGAGTACGGGAAGACATGCAGGTAGGTGAATGGCAAGTCCCGCACGAGTTGCAGGGTCTCCGCAAAATCCTCGTCGGTTTCACCCGGGAATCCAACAATGATATCGGCGCCGAGTCCGAACACCGGCAAGCCCGATGCTATCTCTTCGCACCGTTCGCGGTAGGACGTGGCGGTGTACCAATGCCGGCCCATTTTCTTGAGTATCCGGTTACTACCCGATTGCAGCGGGGCGTGAAGATGTGGCGCCAGGCGGTCGGGTCGTTCACACATCAGCTCGATGAGATGTTCATCGACCTCGGTCGCTTCGACAGAAGAAAGACGGAAGCGCACGTCCGGCACATCCGTGACCAAACGACGAAGCAGAACACCCAATGACATCCCATCGATGTCCTGTCCGTACGAACCGATATGCACACCGGTGACAACGATTTCATGATGTGTCTCAGCCAGCGCGGTGGCCTCGGCAATCACTTCATCTGGTGATCGCGATCGGTGCGCGCCACGCGCCAAGGTCGTTGCGCAAAAAGTACAGTGCTCGTTGCAGCCATCCTGTACCTTAAGCCACGCGCGACTCCCCTTACCAAATGTCCGTAGGATTGTCTCCGTCGGCGCGGGTAACCCGAGGGCCTCGAGGACTCCGTCAGCGTCTGCGCCAGCGACGACGCTGGCAACACCGGGCAAACCGGCAATGGTACCATCATCTAAGGCTGCTGCGCACCCCATCACCACGGTTTTGATACCCGGGTTTTTTCGAGCGACACGTCGTACCAAGCCGCGCATCTTGGCTTCACCGACGTGCGTCACGGTACACGAATTGACGATGGCCACGTCGGCGTCCTCGGGGGATCCGACCGCCACCGCGCCCACTGCTTCGAGGGATTGTCGGACAAATTCAGTATCGTACTGGTTGGCTTTGCAGCCAAAGGTGTGGAGATAAACGCGCATTTACGGTGTTACGGTGATACCCAGAGTAAAATGCCAACCGCGTTCCGTTGCCCCGGCGCCCTGCCTCATGAGACGTTCGACCGCCAAGTCGATTTGCCCTCGCCCGCCGGCGAACCGCGATCCTGTTCCGGCGGAGATCACGAACTCCTTAGGCTGCTCCGAAACTCCGAACGGCAAGGTTGCATACCGCGCACCTAACCGCAAGGGAAATCGCGTTTCCAAATCGGCCAACTCGATACCGGTCCCGACTTGCCACGTGTCAAATGCGCGCACGGGGTTGGCGACCAAACCGGCGGCCAGTTCCGCGGACGCGACACTCCACTTGCGCCACGTTCCGGATGTGGACCAGCGCACTCGGTTCGTTAAGCGCAAAGACAACCCTCCACTGACGGAAACGGGCAGGTCAACGTTTGTCGTTGTTTCGCTTTCGAGCGAACTTTCAAGATTGTCATCCCACCGGCCGGAAAGAGACAGTTGGACCCGTGCATCGCGTGCGCGCCACAAAACTCCAGCGGAGAGCCCGATACCCTCAAAGCTGAGATCGGTATCGACGTTAAACGTACGTAGTTGGCTATCGATAAAGTCGCGGCTCGCTGTGATGCGGCTCGAACCGTTGATGACATGAAAACCCGCGCCGAGCAAAAAATTGCTCTTCACACGCCAACCCACAGAACCACGCACATCAACAATCCCGCCGTCGGAGGCGACTCGATCCTCGACCTGAACCGGATTGCCCTGCACCATCCCGGTCCCGACAGTCGTGACATCAAAACTCCGCTCAGCATATGTGGACAAACTGGCCGCGAAAGAAAAAGGTGTGCCGCCGATGTTACCGCCCAGCATGGTATGTGGGAACCTCGTTTCAACCAACCCGGAAACTGACGTCGTATCAATGGAATAATTACGCACCGTGGTACCGTACGTTGCGCTCACACTGAGAGAGGCAAACGATGCGGTGGTTGCTGGATTTATTGACGAAAAGTTGTCGAACATTGCCCAGCCACCGCCAAGCGCTCTGGAACGGACACTGATGGGTTGCCCCGGAAACCCAAGCCCACGAATACCATAGACTGAGTTTTGCGCCGTCATAGCAGACGGAAGACAAAGCACAAAAGCACAGACAACCGCTGATAGCTTGGTCATTCGCCCTCAAATCTGAATGGGGGAACGTATGTGATGGTGACCACGGGTGTTGCCCCTGGCGAGCGGCTCGAGCCAACAAACAATTGGGCGAGGACCGCTCCCTCGTCAGCCGGAGTAATTCGTATCATCAATGACTGCGGACGACTCGAATCAGCCTGCCACACACGCATGATGTCGGTGATGTCTAAAGCGACGGTATCCATCGAACCCACAGCCACCAGTACCCCGGGTAAAAGCGACGCCGAATCCAAGCCGCCACCACTTGCGACCAACGGGGATTTCGGACCGAAGTCGGCGCTCAGGGCATCAACCTGGACGCGAAACGAGTCGCCCGGCGCGCCCACCGAAGGAGCAATGGGCACGAGGTACAACACGGCGCCAACGATCTCAGATGAATCGAGGATGGCCGGTGGTATCGACAACCTCAGTAAGGAGCGCGACGCGGGTGTGCCACCCACGACCAAAATATCACCTGCCGGCACGATCGCTTCTTCACGCAGGAACGTGTCGAAATTGGCACCCCTGACATCGGCGTGCGCGAGGAGTTCGCCGTTGGCCGAATCTACCTGCACATAACGCGTGAGGACCGAAGCGAATCCGCCCTCGGTCGTGCCAAACGATGCAAACGTCGGCGTGGATCCCCTGACCGAAAGACCTATTGCCGTGACAAAGTTGTCGGTCTCCAGGTTCGGGAATGCATTGGGGGGAAGCGTGATGAACAGGGAATCCAAAGCCACCGTGTCATCCACGGTGATGCGACCGACGATCGTGCTGTCTTCGAAGTAGGGCGTAAGGTCGTCGAACGTGGTGTTTGTATCAATCGAACCGGGGATTCTATGGACCAAAACCTCCAGACCCGACGTAGCCAGATCTCTCCGGCGGAGGTTAACGCGGACTGTGTAGGAGTCGATGGAAACAATCGGCCGGGTTGCCGAACCAATCAGGATTGAATCAGGCAGGGTCAAGAACCGTACGATCCCGCGACTTTCGATGTCCCCGTCCCGTCCGGTCACCTGCATCCGGAACCCATCCACGGCGCGCGCATAGCCACTGAAGGCGCTATCACGCTCGACGCTACTCGTCAACGTGGTATCACGCACCTCAATAAACGCCTCGGGACAAAAATCGGGGCAGACCCCGGGGGCGGTGATGCTCTCCTCGCACGCCAGCGCGACAAACAAAGCGCAAGCGGCCGCAACGAAGGCGCGTGTTGCGAAAATATCTCTCGAGATGGTCGGGGCTCGCATATTGGAGCTTATAAACCTTTCCGTATTCACTTGATCCCTGTATTCAAATCTTCGCTGCCGAATGCGTCAGGTAACAAATTGACCATAGCCCACGTTCGCTGCCCATCCGGGCCCACAGCCGTCACCTTCATATCAGGTCCAAACTCCAGCATGACCTGGCGACAGGCACCGCACGGAGCTGATGGAGGATGGACCGACGTCACAACAACCAGCTCTTTTAGACGGCGTGCACCAGCACTCACGGCCAACGCTATGGCCGTTCTCTCCGCGCACATCGCGAGGCCATAGGAGGCATTCTCTACATTCGCGCCCGCGAATATCCGTCCCTGGTCATCCACAACGGCGGCACCAACCAGGAAACCGCTGTACGGGGCATACGCGTGTTCCCGCGCAGCTTCTGCCGCGGCGACCAGCTCCTGATGACTCACCCAGACGTCTCCTCGCAATCGGGAGTGAGGATCACTAATTACGGAGAAGGAAGCAAGGACGGCCCGAGGTCTCGATTAGATGTAAACCCGGGGAAGTCGGTTCCCCAGCCCCGTCAGAATCTCGTACGAAACGGTATTCGCCCAACCGGCAAATTCATCCAGTTCGATGGCCGGACCATCACACGGACCGAAGAAAGTCACCACATCTCCGGGGGCCACGTCGTCACCATGGGGCAAAGCTACCATAGTCATGTCCATCGTCACCCGGCCCACCACCGGGACTCGTCGGCCACTCAAGATGACCATTCCGCGCCCCTGTATTGACCGGCGCACTCCATCGGCATACCCTGCGCCTAGGGTAGCCACCACGGTGTCCCGATCTGCCGTCCAATCGGCTCCATAGCTGACGGTGTCTCCCCGACGCACGGTGCGGACACTGACCACACGGGACTTCAGGGCCGCAACCGGGCGTGGCGACGGCTGGTCGGCACCGACTCGACCACCATAGAGAAAAACGCCCGGACGAGTAAGATCGACTTGGGTGCCGTCGTGAAAAGCCCCGGCACCATTTGCGACATGCACCAACGTGTTGCCGGGGAAATTTGCTGACTGGGTCACCGCACTAAACCGCTGTAACTGTTGTTGGACACTTGTCGGGGACGTATCAGCAGAATGGAGGTGGGTAAACACACCTTCGGGTCCGCACGCAAATGCGGCCTCGAGTGCTTCGTGACTGTCCCACGACACGCCGCCACGACACATGCCCGTGTCAACTTCCAAATGGAATGGCCGACCCCACGACCGCATAATACGAGGATCATCCAACACCGGGCGGATGTTGTGGTGACGATACGCTTGGAGGTTGTCTTCGAGCGCGGTTGTAAACGCGACGATAGGTCGTTCGATTCTCGCGCGCCGCAACTCGGCACCCTCCTCAACTGTCGCGACACCGAACCCCCACGGCGACAAGACCTCCAGAGCACGCGAGACAGGGATGGACCCGAGCCCGTAGGCGTTGGCCTTGACCATGGGCAGGAGACGCCCGCTGGGATTTTGTTGATGGATTGTGCGCGCGTTCCGCACAATTTCATCCAGCGACACATCAAGCCAGGCTTGATCGGTTCGTTCTTGCGTTGACATAGACGGTGATGCGCCGATATTAACCGGCCTTATGACGCAACTGCAAGAACCAAAAGCGCTTGGGCGCATCGTCGAACTCGTCAGGGACCTACGCAACCGTTGCGCGTGGGATGCCACACAAACACGCGAAACACTGCGACCCTACCTCGTGGAGGAAGTTCTCGAGCTGGACCACGCGATCAGCAACTCCGATGAAAATCAAATTCGGGCCGAGCTTGGTGACGTGCTGCTACACCTCGCGTTTCAGATCGCCATCGGCGAAGAAACGGGAACGTTCGGCGCCGAAGACGTCGTCAGAGGCACGGAGGAAAAGATGTGGCGACGCCACCCCCATCTTTTTGGCGACGGAGGAGCCGCAACCGACGACAAAGCCAATCAGAAGACGGGAACCGCACGCCAACACCCCGGTTGGGAACGTCTCAAGCTAAAAGAAAGAGACGGCCGAAGCATGTTGGACGGCCTCCCACCTACGTTACCCACGCTGCTCACCGCATTCAGATTGCAGGAACGAGCGGCCGGCGTAGGGTTCGACTGGCCTGACGAAAAAGGCCCTCGGGAAAAAGTTACAGAAGAACTTTCCGAACTGGACCACGAAATCGAGACGGCACGGGGCAAACCGGCACACAACAAGGACCGCATAGAATCCGAGTTGGGCGATCTGATGTTCGCGGTGATCAACCTCTCCCGAAAGTTGGGTGTGGACCCGCGGACGGCCTTGGAAAAAGCGAACCGGCGTTTCTCCGGACGGTTTAAGGAAGTGGAACGACTTGCAGAGATAAGGGGGGTTCGGTTTGGAGAGGCAAGTTTGGAGGAGTTGGATGTGTTGTGGGAAGAGGCAAAGAAGAACGTTGATTAGCAGACCATCAAGGATACAATCGATGCATCTGCCGAGGGAATGCGATCGCCTCACGCACATGTGGTATCCCGCAAATCCATCCTACCGTGCGTTCAATGCCAAGCCCAAACCCTGAATGCACAAACGTGCCGTAACGCCGCAGATCCAGATACCACTCGTACGGTTCCACGGGTAACCCTTCCTCTTTGATGCGGCCGAGCAAGATGTCAAAATCGTCCTCGCGCTGACTGCCACCGATGATTTCACCATACCCTTCGGGCGCGATACAGTCGTTGTTCAACACGGTGCGGGGATCCGCATCGTTCCGTTTCATATAAAAGGCCTTAGCACCACGAGGATAGTTAAAAACAAGTACTGGCTTCTCGAATGCTTTGGCAATGGCCGTCTCTTCCTCAGCACCTAGGTCGTTTCCCCATGTGATGTCATGTCCGTCAGCACGTAGTTTTTCAACGGCATCCGTATACGAAATTCGATCGAATGGCGCCGTGACTTTTTGGAGTGGAGTGAGATCTCGTTCGAGTGTTTCCAACTCATGCTTGCAGCGTTCGAGACATCTCCCCACGATGTATTCGACGAACGATTCCTGTAGGCGCATGTTGTCTTCGGCGTCGTACCATGCCACTTCGGGCTCCACCATCCAAAACTCGGTGAGATGACGCCGTGTTTTGGATTTCTCCGCACGGAATGTTGGTCCAAAACAGTAAACTTTCCCCAAAGCTGCCGCAGCCGCCTCGAGATAAAGCTGACCCGTTTGCGCCAAATATGCTTGACCTAAGTCAAAATATTTCGTCTCGAAAAGATTCCCCGCCTCCTCACCAATGGCTCCAGTGAGTAGTGGAGTATCGACCAGGGAAAAGTCACGATCGTAGAAGAAGTCCCGAATGGATTGCACGACCTCGTGACGCACACGCATGATTGCGCGTTGCCGTTTGGTACGTAACCACAAGTGACGGTTTTGAAAAAGGTATGCGGTTCCGTGCTCCTTGGGCGTGATGGGGAAGTCAACACTCGATCCGACTACTGCCACCGCCGTCAACCCGAGTTCAACACCACCGGGCGATCGTGCGTCTGAACGGACGGCGCCGGTCACGGTTAAAGACGTCTCTTGGGTCAGCTCTTTGACCTTTTGCCAGGTCGAGTCGTCTACTTCGTTTTTGACCACGACGCACTGGAGGTATCCCGTACCATCGCGTAGGACCAGAAAGGCAATTTTTCCACTCGAACGCGTACGATCAACCCAGCCACGAACAGTGACGGTTGAATCAACGAGGCCCGGAAGGTCTTTGATCCGTGTGACGTCGTGCATTTTTTTGAAGTGGTTAGGAGATGAACTCAGTTACAAAACGGCGTCGCACTTTGCCCCAAAGACAAAGTCGCTTTCCGTCAAGCCGTCAATCTTGTGGGTCCAAATGGTGACACCCACCTTACCCCATGCCAAATGAATGTCGGGGTGATGCCCCTGGTCTTCGGCGATCTTTCCCACACGGTTTGTGAACGCAAGCGCCTGGACGAAATCCGGGAACACGAACGTCTTCGACAGATGGTGATTTTCGACAACGTCCCAGTCATTGCCGAGTTCGTTGAGCAAAGATGCGGTTTGCTGGGCATCCAACGGCGGAACACCGCCGCGGCACGGAACGCAATCGCGTGAAGCGAGACTTGACATGTTACACATTGTAGCGAGGCACACGCGCCCGCGGAACCGCCCTACAGGTTATCCGACCCGAAAAAGTTCCATGCCGCGCTCGTAACGACGTTCCAACCGACGTCGCAATGCGTCATGGGCCGGTTTGGTCAGGTCAGGGTCTTCTTGTATCAGTTGCAACGCCGGCTGTCTTGCCGCCTCGACCAAATCCCCATCCGTGGCAAGGTCGGTGAAGCGTAGCTCAACACCACCGGACTGTTTGGTTCCCGCCAGTTGCCCCATGCCCCGTTCCTGTAAATCCAATTCTGCTATCTCGAAACCATCCGTCGTGCTGGTAAACTTCTGCATCCGTTCGGCACCGGCCTTCCCAACGGAAATCAAGATGCAATAGCTCTGCTTGCTCCCTCGACCAACTCGACCACGCAGCTGATGCAACTGAGCCAAGCCGAAGCGCTCCGGATGCTCGATCACCATGACGGTCGCATTGGGAACATCGATCCCGACCTCGATGACCGTCGTGGCAACCAAGATCGCAACCTTCCCGTCACGAAATGATCGCATGACCGCGTCCCGCTCATCCGGCTTCATCCGTCCGTGTACCAACCCCACGGACACCGGCTCCACCGCGGCCCTCAACTCTTCGGCCATTGTGGTGGCGGCCTTCAGGTCCACCTTTTCCGACTCGTCAATCACCGGGTAGACGACATACGCCTGACCACCTTGTGTGCATTCCTGTTGCAGGAAATCATAGACCTTGCCACGTTGTCGGTTGGTGCGGATGGTGGTCTTCACTTCACTGCGACCGGCCGGCTTTTCTTTGAGGACCGACATATCCAAATCGCCGTACATGGTTAGCGCCATTGTCCGCGGAATCGGTGTCGCCGTCAGCAGCAACACGTCGGGCTCCGCACCCTTGTCGATCAACTTGGCCCTTTGCTCCACACCGAAACGGTGTTGTTCATCGATGACGACGAGGCCAAGCTTGCGGAACTCCGTACTGTCCTGGACCAATGCATGGGTACCGACGATAATCCGCGACGCGCCATCGGCGATGCGTCGGCGGGCCGCCGTTTTTTCTGACGCCGTCATCCTACCCAGGAGCACTTCCGGGACAATGTTGAGGGGGCGGAGCAATTTTGCCATTGTCCGCATGTGTTGTTCAGCCAGGATCTCAGTTGGCGCCATGAAAACCGCTTGCCCATTATTCTCAACGGCCAGCAACATCCCAAAGAGTGCTACAATCGTCTTACCGGATCCAACATCACCCATGAGTAAACGGTGCATACGCTCCGGAGACGTCATGTCGGCTGTGATTTCCCTGATGGCGCGTTTTTGATCTGAGGTCAACGCAAAGGGAAGATTTTCCTTGAGGGCGCTTGTCAACTCTTTCTTGAGTACGTGTGCGCCACCTTTTGACGACGTCTTTGCGAGATGACGGGCACGTGCCACGACGAGTTGGAGGTCCAAAAGTTCGTCAAACGCCAACCGCCGCCTGCCCTGCTCCGCCTCTTCAAGCGATTGGGGTCGATGTACATGTTCTATGGCCGAGCGAAGCTTGGGGAGTCCGTTCATCGATATGAGGGATGGCGGGGTCACATCCTCGAGCAACGGGAGCAACTCATCTAAATGATCTGCAACTAACCGCCGGATCTGACGGTGCGTCAAACCCTCCGTTGCGGAATAAACCGGTATGACGAGTCCATCTTGGGTCTCGTCTCCTTCGTCATCGCATTCCGCCAGCACGACGTGTTCACGTGGAGAGATCTGTCGACCGTGATAATATTTTACCGGCCCGGACACCAACAAAAGCTGACCTTCTTTGATAGACCGATCCAGAAACGCCTGGCCAGGCCACGCACACTCGATGAGTCCGGTCTCATCCCGTATGATCGCGCGAAAGATGCGGAGTCGTCTACGAGTCGGCAACACACCCTTGGACACCACACGGCCAATAATCGCGACGTCGGTGCCCACATCTGCTTTCACAATGGGTGTCACCGAGGTGGCGTCGAGATAACGATGCGGAATGTGATAGAGTAAATCTTCGGCGACACGTATACCCATACGTGCAAATGCTTCAGATCGTCGTGGTCCGACGCCTTTGAGGAATTGTACACCGGTGTCAAGACGAAGCGGCATCAGGTACCAACGAGTCTCTCGGCGAAATGGCGGGCATCGAACATTTCCAGATCGTCTAAGCCCTCGCCAACACCAATAAATCGAATCGGGATGCGCAATTCGCGATGCAGTTGTACGACGGCACCTCCCTTGGCCGTCCCATCCATCTTTGTCAGGATCAAACCCGTGACAGGAACGGCGTCGGAGAACGTGCGACCCTGTTGAATGATGTTTTGACCTATCGTACCGTCCAACACCAAGAAGCTCTCGTGTGGCGCGCCATCGCATCGCCGGCCGACCACGCGAATGATTTTGGTCAGTTCCGTCATCAAGTCTGAGTGGGTGTGTAATCGTCCCGCCGTATCGACGATGGCCACATCGATATTCCGGGCTCGCGCCGCCTCGACCGCGTCAAATGCCACCGCGGCCGGATCGGCCCCGGGTGTTCCGGTCACACAGGGGACGTTCAGCCGGTCCGCCCATATCTGCAACTGCTCATTGGCACCGGCACGGAAGGTATCCGCGGCCGCGAGTAACACGGAAGCTCCTTCGCTCTTGAGCTTTGACGCTAACTTGGCAGCTTGGGTCGTCTTTCCCACGCCGTTGACACCCAGCATGACAAAGACCGTTGGACCATCGGGATTGGTATTCAAGTTTTTTTCGATGGACTCGGCACCATCAAGTGCATCGACGATCTTGCCAACGATCCATTCTCGCATGGCCGCCTCGCTTTTCAATTTGCCTCGGCGAACGGCGGTTTCCAGTTCTTCAATCAGATCGAAGGCGGCCGGGCCGAAATCCGCTTCGATCAGAACTTGCTCGAGTTGTTCAATTTGTTCGTGGCTAAGCCCCTTAACCAACACCGACACATCCGTGAGAGCCACATCACGGATGGCGCGCCACAAACCACGGCTCACGGCAGACCCATGCGTTGTCGCCAAGCCCATTCAGCGGTGAACGCCGCCACGGCGAGCACAAACAACCACCACCGCTCACGTGTGTATTTCACAAAAAGTGCAAACCCGCCCGATGCCTCACGTGGTTGGATTCCCGCTGCGCGAAGATGAAACTCATCAGAGTAATCCTCCACCGCCACAATGCCACTCGTTTCGCGCAGCGAAGGAACCGCCCAGCGGTAGACACCAGGTGGAAGTTTGAGTTGGGATGCGCCATTGGCATCAAAGAACAGGACCCGTCGCTCAGTGGAATCCGGGCCCGTGACGACAACGTCAAGAGAATCGGGCGCATCCGAACTACGCCAACGAAACGTCACCGGTCGTCCCCGCGACACATACCGATTGGTCGTGACCTGAGACGTCACGATAGGTTCGCCCGTATCGAGCAACCAGTCGATACCCGAGGAGAGAACCGTGCGATACGCGTCGAGTGACGCACCCCCTCGTAGGGCCCACCTCCACATACCGGCGGCGGCCGTCGTCAGACGACGCACCCCGCTTGAGTCCTCTCCAATTAGAAGCGGACGGTCGGCACCACGCCTACCCAACCGTCCGGACAACGCGACCCACTGATCCGTTCCGGCAACCAGGGGTACGATGCCGGTCAGCGGCGGCAACGAATCCCACGCGACAGAGGCCAGTTCTCCAGCCACAGGCGATGCGGGGACACCATCGGTGACGTACCAGTCTCCTTCGAAGAATTCGGTTTCACCCACCGTACCCGCTGGCCAATGCCAAAACGGAGCGCCACCAAGCCATGGCGCGTCACTGCGCGTGACCACTAACGCCGCATTCCGCGCAACACGTTGCACCTCTTGGGGGGACAAGGTGGATAAGCTCTGCATGTCGAGCCACCGTTGTTCCCCCACTCGCGCGAATCCACGCAAGCCGGTGCGTACGATCTGACTCATCTCGCGCGCCAAGAACCGGCCCTCGACATCGGCTGGGTCCACAAGGACCACCACACCCGGCTGGGTGGTAACGGTCAGCAGTCGTATGCGCGTGTTGTCGCGTGGCTCACTGTCCCCAACGGCCGTCAGGGTGAAATGAACGATATTTGTCCCAACGGCTAACGTAGAAGACGGAATGTTGATCGTTCGTCGGCCAGTACCCGGAGATGCCGGAAGATCGATCTGCGAGTTGTAAACACGCCGCTGTCCAATCATGACATCAAGGGTGGCCGGACCAGCAGCCAGTTGTCCCCAAGTGCCAATCGTGAGCGTGATACGGGCGGTGTCCGTCTGCACCACGAAGTCGTTTACGTCAACATCCAACAACGCCACATTGGCCGCGGTATCCCGCTCGACCACAACGACAGACACGCCACGTAGCAAACTTTGCGAAATCCCATGGATATCATCCAACTCACCGTCGGTCACAACGGCCACCGGGCCCGAACGTCCTGCGGCCATTCGAAGTGCGGAGGCCAGTCGGCTGGCGCCATCCGTGGGCCCGTTCAGACTATCGTAGGTGGCCACCGATGAACCAAAGGTCAAAAGCGTACCACCTGCGGCCAGCGACCGCGCCGTATCCAACGCAACATTCCACTGTGAGCCCGCCGCATTCATGCTCAGCGATACATCCAGTAAGACCGTCGGGGGTCCGCCCTGCGTTCGTGTGGTTGACGCGGGATTGAAGAACACCAGCAGAAGAGCCACGAGCGCGACGGTCCGTAACGCCGCCAAACCGAGTCCTGCGGGACCCACGCTTTCACGGAACATGTAGACGATTACTGCAATGGCGGCGGCAGCCAATGCTGACAGGATGACAGGGAGCACGCGGTTCGCTAGTTGAAGGTGTGGGTAAATGTACGACGGCGGGACGAAAGAAGAACCGGGACGTGTGTTGTGGACTAGTGGTTGAAAAACTCCGAGGCTTGAAGCATGCGATCAAATTCCGCCCGTACCGCGGCGAATTCGCCCAGTCTTTGCTGTGGCAACGGCTCACCGTCACCCAAATCGATATTGCGGTGATTTACCTGCCGTCCGTTCTTCAGAAACTCGTAATGCACATGGGGACCGGTGGCCAGACCGCTCATCCCAACCCGCCCAATGATGTCACCCTGTTTGACCCGTGCACCGGGGCGGAGGCCATTTCGGAGAGCACTCATGTGTGCGTAGCGAGTCTCGATTCCTTTCGGATGTTTGATCGAAACCATCAGACCGAACGAGCCGTTGCGACCCGCGTGGTCTATCACGCCATCTCCAGTGGCGCGAATTGGTGTGCCCATGACGGCAGCGTAGTCTGTGCCCAGGTGAGCGCGGTAACGTCGTAGCACCGGATGGAATCGGCGTCGGGAAAACCCCGAGGAAATCCTCCGGAAGGTGACTGGGTATTTGAGAAACGCCCGGTGCATGGAACGCCCCTGCTCATCATAGTACGTGTTCTCACCGCGGTCGTCGGGCAACACGTAAGCCGCCATGGCTTCCCCATCAACCTCCACCACCGCGGCCAGCACGCGACCAAAACGGACATCTTCTCGCTCAGACGTGTACCGTTCATACAGGATCGCGAACGTGTCTCCGGGCCGCGGGTCGCGTGTGAAGTCAATCACCCAACCAAACACGGCCTCGGCAGTCGCCCAAACCAATCGGCTTCGCTCGCCAGCCGAGAGTTCCGCCGTGGGTACGCGTTGACGTATAATCGCGTCCAGCGAGTTGGCCGAATCAGAAAACGTACCGGTGGCCAAGTGAACGGATGTCGACCAACCGACTGTTATGCGTTCGGCCGTCCAATCACCTTCGGCCTCGCGCGACATTCGCAGGAACACATCGTCATCGAGTCGTAGCTCGACCCGGTCTGGCGTAACAGAACCGGTTGGTATACGGAGACCGAACGTTGTTTCGGGTCGGATGCGACGCGGGTTCATTCCTTCGACCCGTGCCGCGGCCACCAGGTTCTCAACCTCGACGGCGCCGAGCCCGTGGCGCGCGAACATATGGGAAAGGGTTTCGTCGCGACGTAGATTGTCACGCTCTATGCGGTACGCTTCGGTCACAAGCAACGGTTCAGCGACCAACGTGGGTTTGCCCGAGGGTCCACCAAAAATGAACACCGAACTCACAACAAAAACCGCGGTGGCCCCGACCGCGAGGTGACGCGGTCGCATCAGTCCATTTGTCGCCGGATAAACGTTGGGATTTCCATATCGGCTAAATCGTCACGTGGTGGTGTGGGATGTGGCGGTGGAGGCGTTGGTGTCGGCGCGACGTACGCACCCGACGAACCGCCAACGGCCGCGGCACGTTGTGGGAATTGCAATACTTGTGAGGATTGGTTGCGCGCAAACGGTCCCTGACTTGCCTTGTCGGCCTGGTCAAACCCCGTGGCGATCACCGTGACGCGAACCTCGCCATCCATGCTTGGATCGGCAACGGCACCGAAGATTATTTCTGCGTCATCACCGGCTGCCTCGT
Organism: Gemmatimonadota bacterium; assembly: GCA_036679545.1. Classification (GTDB taxonomy): domain Bacteria; phylum Gemmatimonadota; class Gemmatimonadetes; order Gemmatimonadales; family GWC2-71-9; genus JAZDDC01. Next base: position 17,543 of record JAZDDD010000089.1, read on the forward strand.
GTACGATCTCACTGATCTGCGTGGCTTCACCAAGGGCGAGATCCTCACCACCGGTGATATTGACCAAAACACCCGTCGATCCTTGAATGGAGACATTGTCGAGCAACGGACTTGAGATAGCCTGTTGCGCCGCCTCCAAGGCCCGATCTTCCCCACGTCCCATTCCGGTTCCCATCAACGCGGCACCACCGTTTTGCATAACGGTCCGCACATCCGCAAAGTCGACGTTGATCAACCCGGTGACGGATATGAGTGTCGAGATGCCCTGTGTTGCGTGGAGGAGCACCTCATCGGCCTTCTTGAGAGCCTCCTGGAACGGCACGTTCTTGCCAACAACAGCGAGCAACCGCTCGTTGGGTACGACAATCATTGTGTCCACGTGCTTACGCATTTCGGCGATACCCATTTCCGCCTGACGCATGCGTTTACGACCTTCGAACAGGAACGGTTTGGTAATGATGCCAACCGTCAGCGCGCCAACATCCCGCGCGAGTTGCGAGATGACGGGCGCCGCACCCGTACCGGTGCCACCACCCATGCCGCACGTGACGAACACGAGATCCGCTTTGTCCAATACGGCCAACACGTCGTCTCGGTTTTCCTCGATGGCCTGCCGGCCGATCTCGGGACGCGCACCGGCGCCGAGACCACGAGTCAGCTTTTTCCCGATCTGAACTTTGACGTCAGCCGAACTATTTCCCAGCGCCATGGAATCCGTGTTCACCGATACGAATTCGACACCCATGAGATGCTCGGCAATCATGCGGTTGACCGCGTTGCCGCCGCCACCGCCGACACCGACGACCTTCATTCGAGCGTTTTGCGCGATCGTTTCCTGTAGTTCGAACACCATACGGTTTCCTCTAGAAGAAATCCTGAAGCCAGCGTTTGACGGGCCCCAATATTTTCCCAACTCGCATATTACTTGGTTCGTCGAATTGAATCGACTCCCTGGCGGCATACATCACCAGACCGACCGGCACCGCGTAGCGCGGCGCGTTCACACTATCGACCAGTCCGGTCACATTTTCCGTCGGCGTCCCTAGCCGTGCAGGCAATGCAAATACCTCACGGGCCAACTCGACCATCCCGGGTAAGTGGGCACACCCGCCGGTCAAAATGACGCCAGACGGAAGTTGTCCCGTGTATCCAGCGGCCTCGACTTCATCAACCACCAACCGGAAAATCTCGTCCGTTCTTTGGTGAATGATGTGTGCTAACAACTCTCGCTGCGCGCGTCGTTGCCCCTGCCCTGGCGTACTGGGCAACTCGATGGACTCATCTGAACCCACCAGCGGCGGATACGCCGCACCCCATTTCTGTTTGAGTCGTTCCGCATCCGTTTGCGTAACGGTCAGCCCATGCACGATGTCGGCGGTGATGGATTCGCCGGCATAGGCGATGGATGCCAGGTGGCGGATGCGACCCTTTCGTAACACAGAGACACCGGTCGTCGATCCGCCCAAATCGACCAAGACACAGCCCAGTTCCCGCTCTTCTTCGGTCACCACGGCAACCGAAGCAGCGAGCGGTTCCAAGACCAGTCGGCCGAGCATCAACCC
>JAZDDD010000009.1:0-4752 GCA_036679545.1 Gemmatimonadota bacterium
GCTTGACATGAACAGTCGCATGTGGACGGCCGTACGCCTCGTTGTCACCGTACAGTGGCGTGCCAAATTTCCACACGTTTACTTCGGCCTCGCGATCTTCACCATCATCGTGTTCCGCACGCTCATCCCACCGGAGTTCATCGTGTTGGCGCTGCCAGCCTTCCTGTTTGGGGAGCCCGGCAGCCTGGGCATCTTCATGGTTGCGGCTCAGCGTTATTTGGAAAGAGGCGAACAGACCGCCGTCGCTCTCGCGGTGACACCGCTAGGGGCGGGCGAGTATGTGACCGCATTGATCGCCGGGTCGGCTGTCGTGCCCACGGTTGCTGGAGCACTGATGCAAGCAGGCGTTCAGGGAATCGATCGACGTGTTCTACTCGTGATACCGCCACTGTATCTCATTGCAGTTATCTCCGGGAGCATTGGGCTAATCCTCTCGACGATGTTTCGCGACTTTACTCGGTTCATCGTGGGGTCCATCCCGCCTATGGCAATCTACTATCTACCGTTCGTATCGTTCCTCGGTCTTGCACCGGCTTGGCCGTTCCGATGGATTCCGTCGGACCCTGCGCTCTCCGTCCTTGGCATGTTGAGCCGCAATGAAGTAGCCGCGGTGCCATACCTGATCTCAATGACCATGCTCGGTTTCTTTACCGGCGCAACATGGTATGCCGCCGTAGCCGCGTACAACTCCCGCGTGCGCCAACGGTTGGAATTCGCGTGAAACAAATCGCCGCGCTATGGCGACGAGACATCCGTGGCATTTATCGCGACGGTTTTCTCGTCATGGCTGCCAGCTATTCCCTTGTCATTGCCGTCGCAATGAGATTCCTCATAGGCTTGGTTCCCGTCGATAACATCCAACTGTACGCGGCGCCGTTCATACCCTTGATAGCCACATCCTTGATAGGGCTCGTGTTCGGATTTGGTTTGATCGAAGAACGTGAGACAAAGACGTGGCTCTTGTTGCGCGTAACCCCTCTGAGTAATACCACGCTCACCGCGTATTGGATGGTGGTGGTCAGCGGCTTTTGTCTGGTGATCAGTCTGCTGAGTGCCGTGATTTACGGCTTGCCCCCGGTTATGCTCTGGAGTTTCCTCGCGTTGTCAGCTGTCACAGCGTTGAGCGCGCCGCTCGTGATGCTCATGCTGGGCGCTTTGGCATCAAATAAAATCGAAGGCATGGCAATCGGGAAAATCATCAGCTCGTCGTCCCTCCTGCTTATCGGTATGTTCGTGCTGCCGAGTTGGTGGGGGCTCTTGTTGATTTGGTACCCGTGGTATTGGATCTACTTGGGCTTGCTCCGAGCCTACGCAGGCCCCGACTTTGCCGTCTCCCTTGCCGTGTCGTGGCCGGATGTACCCGCGTGGTCTTACGTTGTTGTTCCTTTACTTTTGAGTACCGCGGGAATCGTCCTTCTGGCTCGTCGTTACCGCACCGCCCTTTGAATTTGGCGCCTCGCTCTTCCGCATTTCAAAAAAAGATCTCGCAGGTTGACCGGACGTTCCGTTCAACCTCGCAATACATCCACTGGATCGACGCATGTTGCCTTCCATGCGGGCAGCACGCTCGCTCCGATCGACACAGCAAGAAACGTGAGGCCAACCTGGAACAAGTTGGCTACACTCGGTCCGTTGAGACCGAACACGACTCCCCGCAACAACCCGATAATGGCTACTGTAAGGACCCCGCCAACCGCAAACCCAACAACGATCGGTGCCAGGCTCCGGCGCACCATGAGGTAGAGAACACCAGCACGCGTGGCCCCTAGAGCCGTGCGAATCCCAATTTCACGTACACGCTGTGTCGCATTGAAGTTTACCACGCCGTAAACACCGATGAACGCCAACAACAGGGCCACAACGCCAAAGAGCGCTACAATCGTGACTTGCATTCTTGGTTGTCGCCACGCTTTGCGCCGTCCACTCCGAAGCAACTGACCGTTGTATGCTCACGTGCGGTCGTGCCCCACGTCTCAATGACCGGCGTCCGCCGTTGATCTCGCACACGGAATCTCGGTGACGTTGGAACTCCATACCCACGTGTAGTTGCGACGCGGAGTCCATTCGCCATCCACTTCATTGTAGCTCTGCGTGTGCAGAGTATCAGCATGGGCCCGCCGGTTTACGTGCCGCACCCGGCTTGGCTCGGTTCCAGGGAAGGCCAGTGTCTGAATCGATTCAGTTACACCGTCTGTCAGGGGCCGTTCGTGGCCAACAACCGCCGCACCCGTTGGGCCGATCTGATACGCCAGGATTGCGCCAGCCACCGGGTCCCACGCATGGTAGAACGTCCAAAACGGAGGAGTGGCTACACGTTCGGATCGGCCCCACATACATCCACGGAGCACGTATCCGTCAGCCTCAAGACCGTAACTCATGACAAACTCGGCCGATTCGCCGGAGTCCGCGGTCCAGTACTCCGCATTCGACGTCACCCAGGCGCCACCGGACCTGGCCATCGACGAAAGTGACTCTTTAGCAGTCGTTTCGGTGTAGTCTTGTACTTGGGCAACCGTTTTCGTCGCCAACAACATGCACAGCGCGGCCATGAGGGCGAGCCGTAGCAAGGGGACCAGCGTTATTGTGGTGATCACGAGGGTTCCTCATTTTCGGGGCTAAAGATGTACGACGATGTTACGAAACCCTGGTTGGATCAATACAATGGGAGATGTATGGCAAGTGAACGCGAGATGAATCGAGACCTATCGTTCGATGCGTTCGAGATCGACGCCCGCGCAAACGAGATTCGCAACGCCGGAGGAAGGATCGAGCTGGCGCCTGCGGCAGTTCGCACACTGCTCGCCCTGGCCGAACGATCCGGTGAGCTAGTCACACGTGAAGAGTTATATACGCTCCTGTGGCCGGACGGCGGGGTCGATACGGAACGCCTGCTCAACACATACGTTCGGCAAATACGAACTGCGCTGGGTGAGCGAAGCGGAGATGATCGCTTCATACGCACCTATCCACGACGCGGGTACCGTTTTCTCCGACCAGTGCATCGGGGACTATTGCAACCCGAAGGCACAAACCCCACATCGCGTACACCGCGTACCATGGTTTTTGTGACCGTGGCTGGCGTGTTAGGCGCCGCCATCACAGCGGTTCTACTGTCACGGCCTCCTGTCGCCGAGGTCGCCGCTAACGCGCCATTGCCCGCGGGTGAAGAAGCTCGCATCGAGTACCTGACCGGTATGCAACTCCTCGGAAACGCCCTACCAAGTATCAAAGCCACCGCAACTGTTCATTTTCGGCAAACGACCAAACTCGAGCCCGAATTTGCGGCGGCGTTTTCAGGTCTTGCCGAAAGCCTGATGTGGGCCCACGAAACGAATGCCGCGCGGCGAGCCGCCGAATCGGCACTGGCAAGGGATTCGTTGGACGGTCGCGCACACCTGGTAATGGGCAACACGCTGTTGACGAGCGAGTGGGATTGGACCGCCGCCGAGCAACATCTACGGACGTCGCGATCGTTGTCGCCGAACAATCCCTCTGTTGGGGTAGCGTTGTCTTTCCTTCTTGTATCAGCCGGTCGTCACGCGGAAGCCCGTGATGTATTGGACGAAGTTGTTCGCTTGGAGCCGGTGTCACCGGTCGTAACCGGAGATCTCGGGCTTATGTACGGCTGGTTGGGCGATCACGAGACCGCGCTCGAATTGTGTCAACGCACCACGCGAATCGAACCGCGTGCAGTCTGGGGTCATACGTGCGCACTGCGCGCCGCGGAGGCACTGCGCAACCCATCTGATGTCGCGTCAGAAAGTGAATCGACCAAGCCGTCAGCCACTTTTGGCAAGCCCGATTGTGGGCTGCCGTCGGGAATTCGCAAAACGCGCTCAGCGCCCTTGAGCAGGCCGCCTCCGACCACGAAATAGGGTTCGTCGCAATTCTCGCCGAGCCGGTGTTTCGACTATTGCGCGCCGAACCGCGGTTTAAGGCATTGGTGGACCCACTCTTCGCCACGGCTCATCCGCCTCAGTATTAATGTCGATGACAAGATACGACCGGCGGTGCCGTCCCAGGAACCGTTCGCATGGCAGCCCTCGACCAAACACCTCAATCGGTTCAGATTCTCACCATGATGACGAATACCCTGGAGCAGCTCCGCAACGGGCTAAAAGGCCGATATGACGTCCTCCGACAAATCGGGGAGGGCGGCATGGCAACCGTGTTCCTCGCCGACGACCTCAAGCATTCGCGGCGCGTGGCGATCAAAGTGCTCCGTCAGGAACTCTCTGCCTCGATCGGCTCCAAGCGGTTCCTCCAGGAAATCGACATCGCGGCAGGCCTGCAGCATCCGCACATCCTGCCCGTCCACGACTCAGGCGATGCGGACGGTTTGCTGTACTATGTGATGCCGTTCGTCGAGGGGGAATCGCTCCAGGCCCGAATGGAAAGGGACGGCCGCCTTCCGCTCAAGGAGGCACGACAAATCGCCCGCGAGGTGGCCAGCGCTCTCGACTACGCACATCGGGAGGGCGTCGTACACCGTGACATCAAACCCGCCAACATCCTCCTGTCCCAGGGTCACGCTGTTGTCGCGGACTTTGGCATCGCGCGCGCGCTCAGCACGTCCGGCGAGGCGGGAATGACACAGGCAGGGATGGCGATCGGAACACCGTCGTACATGAGTCCGGAACAGGTCACGGGCGATCCGAACATCGACGGGCGCACCGATATTTACGCTCTGGGGTGCGTCCTGCACGAAATGCTGGCCGGGTCCCCACCATTCGAGGGACCCACACCACAGTC
>JAZDDD010000090.1:0-2702 GCA_036679545.1 Gemmatimonadota bacterium
CTCATCGCCGACGAGGTGTTCACCGGCTTCGCACGAACGGGTCCCATGTTTGCGTGCGAGCACGGTCCAATCGAGCCCGACATCATGTGCCTATCGAAAGCATTGACGGGTGGGTATCTACCACTCGGCGCAACACTCTGCACATCGGATATTTACGAGGCGTTTTTGAGTGATGACCCCGGACACACCTTACTACATGGACATTCGTTTACCGGAAATGCTCTGTCCTGCGCTGTGGGTCTGGAAGGCCTGGCATTATTTGATGACGAACACAGACTAGAACAGGTTGCCGCGTTAGAAAGATTGTTCGCCAACCGGCTCGGGGACATCGCGAAGTTACCGGCGGTGCAGTCCGTGCGGAACATCGGCGCAATGGCGGCCATGGACCTCACGCCACACGGTGCCGAGGGATACTTCGACGCACTAGGGCCTCATCTCTATGCGGAATTTCTCAAACGCGATATCCTGCTGCGGCCGTTAGGAAACACCCTGTACTTCCTGCCGCCGTACGTCATCGATACCGCTGACGTACACCGCGTGTTCGACGCCATCGCCGAAGTAGTTGGCGAACTAGGAGCTTGGGCCGGCCGAAACGACAGTCGAACCCGATCTCCAACGTTTGCGGACCGTGCGCCCATTTCCTGACGGTGCGGTGTCGTCAGCTAACGTTTTGAGCACACTCGCCGGACCATGTTGCTGCCACCACGCCTGCGCCATCTCCCGTGTCCACGGATACGATGCCTCCAACTGTCGAAGCGATTCGCCCAAAATATCGGCGGACGGCATCCGATCCGACTTCTCCTTTGCCAGACACTGCAGGATCAAGCGATCCAACTCCCCAGGCACGGCACCCTTTGCGTGCATTGAGGCAGGTTCGGGCATCTTGGTGATGTGTTTGACGAGTGTGCCCATTGCATGCTCGGCCTCGAAAACGGGACGTCCAGTCAAAAGCCAAAACGCCACACACCCGAGCGAATACACATCGCTCTGCGCGTCCACCGCATCTTGTTCCCCACGGGCCATCTCCGGTGACGTATACGCCGGCGTGCCGTAGAACGATCCCGCCTGCGTGAGTAGCGGGTCCTCGTCGGCGGTGTTGCGTTCTCCTTTGACAAGGCCAAAATCGAGGATCTTCAGGACATCAAAATCCCGGCCGGATCGGCAAATGAACAAATTTGCCGGCTTGACGTCACGATGCACGAGACCACGATCATGCGCTTCACTCAACGAATGACATGCCTGACGCAGTAGATGAATCACTCGTGGTGCCGGAAGGGGTCCGTGGTCTCGAACCAGTTGGTATGAGTCGAGCCCGTCCAACAACTCCATCACATAGTAGAAGGTTCCGTCATCCGAAACACCATAGTCGTATACGTGGACGGTGTGCGGCGACTGCAACTGTGCGGTGGCCTGGACTTCCCGCTGAAAACGTTGGATCTGTTCACCGGCAGGACTCCCACGTCCATCAGCCCGCACCAGCTTGATGGCCGCCGGGCGAACAAGAAACCGGTGCCTTGCCGTCCAAACCTCTCCCATCCCACCTTCTCCCAGTTTTTGCAGCAGATGGTAACTGCCGAGTCGTTGGGCAGTTTCGACCTCGCGGCCCAACCCGTAGACGATTCGCGCCGCAATGACCGCGATGGCTACACACATGTAGGTTGGTAATACAAACTGAAGCGTCACGGCCCACTCCGGCATCGGAATGCCTCGTAGAACAGCCAACCACAAGAACAGCGGCCGAAAGGATGCTGCCCCCAACGCCACGACCGCAGTCTTCCACGGCGCGGCAGGCATGAGGATGGCGAATGTGATGACCCAAACGCCGGTCCATGAAACACCCAGTTGGATCAACCCCGGGGCGCCGTTCCAGAACAGCAAGCCCAACTCAATGCCGATGGCACCAAAGGTCTCGAAGCCGTAAGCTGTTGGACCCAGCCACGATTCCCCAATGCGTCCACTCCACAAAGCGAAAAAGAACCCGAGGGACAGGACTATCCACACCACACCGATCGCGTTATAAACCGGCATCATGCCGGACTCCAACCACTCCGTAGGTTTGGGTATGAGAAACGCGGCGGCCAAGAAGGCCACGGCGTATATCAACGCCAAGGTCCTGATGCGAATCCTGGCGTCCGCGGCTACGTACGGTGGGATACTGGACGACCCTGTGGGGACCGCCGAACGAGAGGGCCGTTTGGGAGAAAGACGTGCCATCTGGGCGGAGAAGCCTCCTGAAACCGTTCCTCGTATTGTACCTCGGAGCGGACGGCACGCAATGATTCGGCAGGAGACCTTTGACCAATTCGGCTCCAAGTTACAATGTTAACGGCGCCCAAACGGTAGACGAGTAGAATGGATCGCTACGGCTTTGATGACGATGGTTTCGACGACCTAAACGAAACCGACGGATCACAAGATGGGCTCGAGAAAGACGAGCTAGATCAGGAAGATGAATTGAACCTGCCGGAGATGGGTCACTCTACGGGGGAGACAAACGTGGATATCTCCATGGAAGTCGACGAGGCCGGCAACGAAGTGTGGTTCGCCGGCGACTCGCGCATTCCCGGAAGCTCGTCCATGGGTCATAGCCTGGAACAAGCCATGGAGGGAGTGGAAGAACGACGGCGAAAATATCGAGAGGTGTTGCGGAAATCACGCGAGGAACGGGCGCGACGAGACGAAGACTGAATCAACTCTCAACT
>JAZDDD010000091.1:0-7245 GCA_036679545.1 Gemmatimonadota bacterium
TCCATCACAACGCCTAGACACGTTGGACACGGCAGCCTCGTTTCCACTTTAGGCATCTAGCACACCTTTGCTGCTGGATTTTCCGCCCAGCATTTGGACGTCCGGGAAACGATATACGAGCAACCCATCGTCGGTTATTTCAATTTCGGCGACTCCACTTTGCACCGTGGACTTCAACAATGTCTCGGCGTCCGTATGTGTCATAGCGAGTTCCCGCACGACCTCAACCACCGTGAGCCGCCCGGCATTTTCACCGGCCATGCGTAGGAGTTCAGCCTCCTGCGTTTGGAGTCTGAGCTGTTCGCGACGGCTCTCCAAGCGTTTGCCACCCCGGAAATGCTTCATGAGGATCGTAACACCCGCCGTGCCAGGAATTCCAACGCTGACGAGCAGCGCCAGAGCCTTCGCCAGACCGGACACGGCAAGGTCAGCGCTGACAAAACCCAACAACATGAACAGACTGATACCAACGAGTAAGAAACCGATCAATGGCCCCACTTCTGCGCCTCCAATTCACGTGATAGGAAGGTCGCCGCTTGGCACCATCGGAGCAACGCCCCGGCGTTTGTGATGCGCTCGCGACTCACCTCGATTACCTTTTGGTTCGCTAAAAAAGGGCATGATATGAAAAGGGCAATTTCATTTCTTTGCGTGTTGGTACTGGCGGGCATCCAGGGTGCCACAGCACAGGACAACCCAATGACGTTCTTCATCACCAGTGAAGGACCCGGAATGGGCGCGGACCTCGGTGGCTTAGCGGGGGCTGACCGATTCTGTCAACAACTCGCAGACGCTGCGGGATCGGAAGGCACGCAATGGCGCGCGTACCTCAGCGCTGTCGCGACGCCAGACGCCTCGGCCGTGAACGCGCGAGACCGCATCGGGCCCGGTCCATGGCATAATGTGAACGGTGCCATGATCGCGCGCACGGTTGCTGATTTACACAGTGCCACCGTGAACCTGACTAAAGAGACCATCCTCACCGAAAAGGGCGCCATGGTAAACGGGCGCGGTGATGATCCCAACATGCATGACATCATCACGGGCTCCAATCTCGACGGAACGGTGTTTGTCGATGACGGTAACAACAATTGCGACAATTGGACGAGCACCAGTGACACGGGAAGTGCCCGCGTAGGGCATCACGACCGACAAGGCGGTGGGCAGAATCCGACGTCATGGAACTCCGCACACGGTTCCAGAGGCTGTGGCCAGGAAAACCTCCAGGCAACCGGGGGCAATGGATACTTCTATTGCTTCGGCATGTAATCTGGTAATTCGGACCGGGCCGAGTTTTTGGGCATAAACCGTTTCGTACCTAACGCCAAAAACCCTCGCGGGGATGCTACCCGCGGGGGTTCATGTTCTCAACGTGAGGGGCGCAGAAGAAACCAAGCGAAGACGTGTTCTATTGCGAAGGCGCCGCGTAGTAGAATTCTTCTCGTACCACCTTACCGTCCTTCACCGTGTAAATACCCACCTCGTGCATCTTGGCTCTCTTGCCCGTCGGTTTAAATGTTGTTTCGTAGTTGAAAACGACCGCAAACTTGTCGTCGCCATGTGGAAATGGGCCTTGGACGTCCGCACTGTGTACTTCGTTGTTCTCAACCCACCAGTCATGCTTGCCGCGGATGGCCTCGATGCCCTCCATTGTTTGGGGCATGTCGCCGAATGCGGCGGCCTCGACGCTCACTATGTCGTCGGCATACAACTCGTTGACGGCATCTAGATTCTTGCCCTCACGACACAAGTCGCAGACTCGCTGTCCCACATCGGTTGCTGACATCACACTCCTCCAAATGAAGTAACGGCAACGTCCCGCTTCAAGGACGAAGCCCAGTTTGAGGCAAGTAGTCTAGCGATGATTCTGGCCGTCAGGTACTGTTGGCTGCCACACAACCATGCCTGTTGGCTGCCACACAACCATGCCGAATCCGTCGGTGCCTGCCCTGCCAAAACATAATCGAACATGTGCGGGCTATTGAGGTCCACAGAGGCGCATTTCTTCCGGTTGAAATCATGACGTTCGGGTCATGCGCCGCAATCGCCATTTGGGCCCGTTGACCCAATTCGCCTCGCGGCCACCCTACCGCGATACCGCCTTACCGTCCTACCGCCATTCCATCAACACGCACCGGTCATGACGCTTGAACCGCCAGGTGTCATGAAGTACGAGCAACTTCCGTCACTTCCCATGCTACCAAACAAACCACGCCTCGTATAACTCCCTGCACGATTGAGCGACCGCGCGACCGCGACCATGTCAAAGATCGGCGGACCTCCCTCGACACCACCCACGCCTTGAGCATTCATCCAGTATCTGCCGGGAATGGTGTATCCAAAGAGTTGTTGTAGATAGGCGACTTCGGTGGAATGCAATTCACGACCGTTCATGAAGACCCCGCTTCCACTACCCGATGCATCGGCTGGAAGCTTCCCACCCAAGTTGAGATCCGGTGGCAGTTGCCCTAACATCGGGCCGCCGCGAACACCCCATAAACCGGACACATCGTCGTACCAATAGTCGCCGTCAGGCACTTCAGTGGTTACAGAAAAACCCAATCGTCCGAGTTCACCAGCGAACGCCTCTTGCGTCACGCGCTCGCCGTTGATAATAACGCGGTCTTGTGCCGCCGCCGGTATCGTGGCACCGCTCACAAAAAACACCGCCATCCAGAATACGCACACGCATTTGAATGCGTCGTATGGTCTCGAAACACCGGTATGACGTTTGGGCTCAGACATGAGTCGCTCCGTTCGACATGCTAAGGTTGTTGTTGGATAAAGAATAGGTGGTGCCTGTCAAAAACCACTCAACTAGGCCCGTGAGCAACATCACGCGAAAACTGGGCCACGCAGACCGTCCCCGGCGGCCCTGAAACAATATGTTGTCTGTTAATGTATTGGACTACTATAGGAGACCATGACTAAATCCCCCATCAACTCGTCCATCAAAGACGCAGCGGCATTTCTGCCCCTTACGGAGCTGTGGTTCAATATCCTCCTGGCCCTGTCCGACGGTGCTTGCCATGGATACGCCATCATTCAAGAGATTGAACGTCTTACCGCTGGGTCCGTGTCCCCGGCGACCGGGACCATGTATCTCGCCTTGCAGCGGCTCGACGAGGACGGACTCATAACGGAGAAGCAAAACAGGGCCAACGCAGACACAGATCGACGGGGGCGCAGGTACTATGGGTTAACGAAGATGGGCCGACGTGTGGCATCGCTGGAAGCGGAACGGTTGGCACAGCAATTGACCGTGGCCATGTCAAAACAGTTGATCGACCGATCCCGCTTGGATTCGTGACGTGACGTTTTACGGCCGTTTTTGCGCCACGTTGGTATCGTTGTATCCCAACACTTTCCAAAAACGTCACGCCGAAGAACTCATCGCGGTGGTCGTGCATCGTCTGACCATTCGACGAAAGACTCGCGGCTTTTTCGCAATGGTCAAACTGGCGGCGAAAGAAATCATCGGGCTGATATCGGGCCTAGGACGAGCCTGGATAGCACAAAAGCGTTCAACACGGGTTGGGCGGCGGCACACACCTGCAGGTAACACGACGTTAACGGAGTTGGCACACGCCTTTCGCAATTGGCGGCGCCACCCATGGCACACAACCGCGGTCATCCTCACGCTCGCAATCGGCATTGGGGCCAACACCGCGATCTTCAGCGTCGTGAGTGGAGTACTCCTGCGTCCGTTGAATTACCAAGAACCTGACAATCTCGCATTGATCTGGAACCATTTTGATTGGCTCGGAGATGCTCCCACCTGGGTACACGATCTTCAGGTCAAATCATTGCGGGACGAAGCTAGCCGGTTCGAGGGGCTGGCAGCGATGCGAATGGTGTCGGGTCGAATACTTGGCGGGCCCACTCCGGTCCACGCGGATGTGGCACGTGTCTCGTCCGAATTCTTCGATCTCCTCCGAGTTAACACGCCGCTGGGACGAACGTTTAACGAAGAAGACGACGACTTCGGTGCACCATGGGTCGCGATCTTGTCACACGACTATTGGACTCGGGAATTCCAACAGGACTCCAGCGTCATCGGCCGTCAGTTGCGAATCGGGTTCTTCGATATGGAGATCATCGGAGTACTACCGGCGGATTTTGACTACCGAATGTACGAAGCACTCGGCAAAACAGTCGTGCCGCAGCTTTGGTCGCCCGGTTCTGGCGTGGCCGTACTCGCTCGATTGAACACCGGCTCGTCCTTTGCACAGGCAGCCACGCAACTCGATTCGCTTGCCGCTGATCATCGCAATCGTTTCTTTAGCGGCGCGTCATTCGAATACCAAATGGTTCCCCTCATCAATGACATCACACGGGAAGTTCGACCGGCCCTGTTGGTTTTGTTTGGTGCGGTGGGATTTATCTTGCTCATTGCAATCGCCAACGTCGCCACGATGGTATTGGGTCGCGCACAATGCCGCACCAATGAGTTCGCTGTTAGATATGCTCTTGGAGGATCCCATTGGAAAATCCTCAGAGAGCTGATTCTGGAAAACGCTTTGCCCGCTATTGCTGGAGCGGTACTCGGTGTCAGTTTTGCCGTCTGGGGTGTCGAGGTATTGTTAAACGCTATGCCCGTGGAACTCCCGCGGGCCCGCGACGTGAGCGTTGACCTGCCCGTGCTTGGGTTTGCTTTGGTTGCGACCGTATTCGCCGCAATCGTTCCCGCCCTGATTCCAGCCCTGCATGCGCGGAAAACCGATCCGAGCAAACTGTTGAATACCGGAAGCCGCAATCCGGCCCTTACCCACCGCACGCAACGAACGAAAGGTCTACTCGTCGTTATCCAGGTAACACTGTCCGTCGTACTGCTCGCGGGCGCGACGTTGAGCATACGGAGCTTCTTGCAAGTGAGCGGAGCGGATCTTGGATTCAGCCGTGAAGACGTGCTGACCTTCAGCGCATACCTGATGCAGGAATATGAAACCCCGCAGCAACGCGACGAGTTTTTCATTGAGTTAGAAGACCGCGTCGGCCGGTTGCCGGGTGTTGCAGCCGTGAGCGCAACAACCGCGTTGCCATTCAGCGCGCCGAGCTTCGGACCGGTATTTCTTGAACCACAACCAGAGCCCATCCGCTATACCACATGGCCAGGACAGGGCGTCGAGCCTGACCCACAACAACTCCCAGCGGGCCGGTGGTTGATGTCAGACATCAACGCGGTTCGGCCCAATTATTTCAACACGACCGGGATTACGGTGATTTCAGGCCGTGAGTTCGTTCAGCAAGATGCGGAATTTTCTCCTCCACATGTGTTAGTCGACGAAACACTCGCGGCCGCCTTTTGGCCGGGAACCGACGCCGTCGGTGAAACCGTTTGGGTTTTTAATACCGAGGCAACCGTCGCAGGCGTAGTCCGACACGCCGTTCACCATGCGTACGGTTCGCCAGGCCGGCCACAGTTGTACATCCCCTACGCGGGCGTGGCCAGAACGTTACGAACGTCAGTTGTCGTACGCACCGAAAAAGATCCGTTACGACTTCTTCCTGCGATTCGTACCGCGATTCACGCGATTGATCCACTCGTGCCCATCGCTGACATCGAGACCATGAATAGTCGGGTCAATCGGTCAACCGCAAACCAACGTTTTTTGACGACGTTGATGACCGGGTTCGCGACGATCGCTCTAATACTGGCCGCACTCGGCATTTACGGCGTGTTGGCATTTGCCGTGGCCAACCGCCGCCAAGAGTTCGCCGTGCGGATCGCCATGGGAGCCACACGATCGCACATATCCATGCTCGTGATGAACCATGCGCTCCGCCTCACTGGCATAGGTCTATTAATCGGAATGGCCATGGTGGTGACCATCGGTATCCGTCTCGACGGATTGTTGTTCGGCGTACCGGGCGCCGACCCGGTGTCCATCGCGGTGGCGTTGTTTGGGCTGCTCGCAGTCACTGGCATCGCAGCCTGGTGGCCCGTTCGCCACGCGGCGTCGATCGACGCGAGGTCGACTCTCAGATCTCATTAGGCCGGTAATCGGATTTCAAAACGCTTGGGCCACAGCCGATGTCCAGCTGAGATAACCAACGTCGTAACGCCACCACAACTACAGCAGGTTTGAGCTTCCCGTTTTTTGCCACAGACGGCACAGAGAAAAACGGAGGTCACAGAGATCTCGCTTGAAAATGCGCGATCATCTCCGTGACCTCCGTTTAGTCCTGTTCCCCCGTGGCTTTAAACCAACCCCAAAAAAGCCACCCGTCAGTCGCTCGTATCGTCGATTGGTGGTACGGCGTCCATGAGCGCCTCGAAGAGCTGATTCAACGCCTGCCCTCCCGCCTGCGCGCCGGTGTATTTGCCCAAACGAACGATGACCAAACCATGACTCGGAACTATTGTCGCGCTTTGTCCACCGGCACCGCGCATACCATAGGCCGTGATCGGCAACGGCCACCCACCGTCTCCGTTCACCCAAAAGAACGCGCCACCATATATGGATCGGCCGTCCGCCTCCCATGCGGGTGCAATTTGCGTTGCGTAAGCCACGTAACCCTCGGGCAAAATTCGCTCACCGTTCCACACACCATCCTGTAGGTACAGATTGCCGAGGCGTGCCCAATCGCGAGGCGGAAGAAACTCATAACCCTGTGTCAGAAAATTGCCGTAGATATCGGTTTCCATGACTGCGTTTCGGATACCGATCTTGTCGAACAGATTGCGTTGTGGAAACGAGTGATAATCATCCTCCCTGCCCTCAACCGCCAACCGAATTAAATAGTTCGTCAAAACCGGATCTGAATTGCGATAGCGTCCTACGGTGTTAGGCTCCCACTGTTGCGGCCGAGTGGCTGCCCACTGGAATGCGTTCGCGGCGCCGGTATAAAAGTAGACGTGATCGGGGTACCCTTTATCAGGATCGAAATCCGGGTCGCCGGGCGCCAAAATGCGGATGCCGCTCGACATGCGCATGATGTCTCCGATGCGGATCGACTGACGCGGATCACCCTCCTGCTGCCACTCTGGCACTGGCGCTGGTTGCCACAGCTCATACTCACCCTGTTGTATGAGCACACCCATGAGCGAGCCCGTCAGACTCTTGCCCATAGACCAACTCTCGAGCGGCGTATGCGTGTCGATGCCATCGGCATACCGCTCGCCGATGATTTGGCCTTTGTACGTGACCGCCAAACCGAGCGTCATTGCTTCGGGCGGCCCAAACCCGACGTCCATAGCCGATTCGATTGCCGTCCGATCCAGCTCGACCGGCCAGACATCAG
>JAZDDD010000092.1:0-6251 GCA_036679545.1 Gemmatimonadota bacterium
GCTCCGGCCGACGCGATGCGTTTTCTGAACGACAGCCTCCCGGTCGACATTCGTCTTTGGCGTCAGGACATTCGCGGTAGTCAAGCTTGGGTACATGCGTTGGCAGATGCCGGTGTGTTGACTGCCGAGGAAGCCACGCAAACCGTCCAGGGGCTGGATCGTGTCGGCGTTAAGATCGCTGAGGGCATGGCCGAGGGTGCTGACGACGAGGATATCCATTCTTTGGTCGAGCGTATGTTGTTCGAAGAGATCGGACAACTAGCGGGCAAGCTGCACACGGGTCGTTCGCGTAACGATCAGGTTTCGACGGACCTCCGGTTGTGGTGTATGGAAGCTATCGATGGGCTGGCACAAGAAGTGGCCGCTCTTGGATCAACGTTGGTCAGTGCGGCGCGGGATGGCGTCGATATCATTCTTCCAGGCTACACCCATGGGCAACAGGCCCAGCCTGTACGTTGGGCTTTTGTATTGTTGGCGCATGCGTGGCCGTTGGTACGTGACTTGGATCGTCTGGCCGAGACCCGAAAACGGGTGGCCGTGTTGCCACTTGGTTCAGGTGCCTTAGCTGGGTCGGGAGTTGCAGTTGATCGGCAACGGATTCGAGATGAGTTGGGGTTCGAAGCTGTTACCGGAAATGCCTTAGATGCCACTGGCGACCGGGACTTCGTCGCTGACGTTGTGTACGCGGTAGCGATGATTGCCACCCACCTGTCGCGTTTGGGTGCTGAGCTGGTGACGTACAGCTCCTCGGAGTATGGATACATCAAACTGTCCGATCAGTTTTCGACGGGATCGAGTTTGATGCCACAGAAACGCAATCCCGATGCGTTTGAACTCGCTCGAGCGAAAGCGCCGCGTGTGCTTGGCAGTCTGACAAGCGTCCTCGGAATGATGCATGGCTTACCTGCCGGTTACAGCAAGGATCTTCAGGAGGACAAGAGACCCCTGTTCGATGCTGTTGATACGATGCTGGTGACGCTACGTGCGATGTGTGGTGCGGTATCTACGTGTAAAGCGGTACCGTCCAAAATGACGGGCGCGTTACAAGACGGATTGTTGGCTACGGATCTTGCCGATCTGCTCGTCGAAAACGGAATTCCGTTTCGAGACGCGCACGGTTTGGTGGGTCAGGTGGTTGGGTTGGCGGAACGCGACGGGGTCGGAATGCTTAGTATCCCCGAAAGTGAACTCGTGAAAGTGCATGTCTTGATGCCTGCGCTTTTTTCGCAAATGGGTGCGGCGGATTGGTCGGTGGAGCGCAGGCTTGCCGCGGGTTCCACATCGAAAGCCTCGGTGATGAAACAGCTGGAGGAGTTGCAGAAACAGTTCCAGCTCTGAGCGAACTATTCTATGTTTTGCTCCAGTTCTTCCAGTATCTCATCGAAGTCAGGTTCTTCCCAACGAAATCGATGTGGGTCCGTGGCGTCGCGGATGGTCGCAAGCACTTCTGAAATCATGTCGTCATAGCGTGCTTCAAATTCTTCAGTACGAAACACGTCTTCAGCCCACGCCGCGAGGTCCTCGAGCGGGAGTGAGCCTTCCAGATGAGCGTGGATCTGCGACTTCAATAATTCGCGCGTGACCATGAATTCAGGTTGTTACGCTCCTGTTTGGCAAAACCGCGTTGCCGGCTTGGGACGACCATCAGATGAGTTCAAATCTTACCGATTGTGAGCGGCCGTTGGTACCCGAGTGGAGACGGATCTCGGCGCCGCTCGTTCCAACGGGGCTCAGTTGCTTTCTCGGTCACTTGGCAACCTTCCTTGGGGGCGATATTTTCCATGTGGTAATTTAAGAGCCCGCTCGGGCCCAAAGCCCGGCGGGATTTGTGTAATTATGATGGCTATCTCTGTGAGCTGCTTGGCGCTGAATGCGTCGTTTGAACCGCTTACGCTCGTTCCGGTACGGCGAGCGCTTCGGCTGGTCATTGATGGCAAGGCTGTCATCGTTGAGGCTGAAGCTGGGCGTTTTGTTCGTAGCTCACACCTTGCAGTCCCCCGTCCCACGGTGATTCGACTCGCTAAGTTCATTCATGTCCCGCGGAAGTTCAGACGACAGGTAACGAATACGTTCCTCTTTGCAAGGGATGACTACTGTTGCCAGTACTGTGGGCGTTCCGCGGCGGCGTTGCGGACACGAGAATATCTCACGCGTGACCATCTGGTACCGGTCTCCCGGGGTGGTGGCAACGAGTGGACGAACGTACTGACTGCATGTTCTACGTGTAATACGCGAAAAGGGAACCGGTTGACACACGAATGTGGCATGGCGCCGCTTTCGATGCCACACGAACCTCATTTCGTACATCTTGCCTGGGCCGTGCGCCGGTTGTCGCCCATTCAGGCAAAGTACATTCGGATGTTTTACGGAGCAGATACCTTAGCGGAAATCCGCGGGTGGTAGTTCGTCACACGGAGCGCTCCTCGGACTAAAAGGGCTCCGCGCCAACGAGATCCGCCCGCGGCAGGCCGTGCGGACCGGTGGCGGCTGACCCGCGTTTGCTGGAGTCCCGTCCGGGAATTACCTTCTCCGGCCATCTACGAGCGTCCTCATGATAAGGAGTACGTCGCCAATTCACCTGGTCGAACGTTTCCATAAACAAGTGGAGACCGCGCCCGAGCGAGAATGTATGATCGCTGGGACGCGCCGGTTGACCTACCGTCAGGTCGAACGCCAGGTGTTGGCGCTGGCGGAGGCATTACGGCGATTTGCGGTGCGGAAGGGTGACCGCGTCGCTGTCGATCTGTCTAATCAGCCCGAATGGGTAGTGACCTCGCTGGCCGTGGCGAGAATCGGTGCTGTGCTCGTGCCCGTGGATCCCAGCGTGAGTTACCAAGACCTCAAGTACCAATTGAGGCACGCCGAAGTGGTCGCATTGGTTGCCACCGAAGCTGTTGGTGACGGTGACCATGCGGGTGAAGTGTTCGACGAGTTGTTGAGAGATCTGCCGGATCTTCGGTATATCGTCTGCGTAGGGAAGACCGATGCGTGGTACGATCAACACATCTTCGGGTTCGACGACCTTGTAGCCAAACAGGAGAAAGCGACCGCCATCGAACCGATTGATCCCAGTCGGGAACCGATGGCTATTATTTACACGTCTGGGACGATGGGGAAGCCCAAGGGCGTCGTACTGAGTTTTGAGAACCTTACCTACACGGCAAATGTGACGGCTAACGTTCTGGCTATCGAGGGCCATGACCGTGTGCTGGCCGCGGTGCCGCTGGCAACCGTTTTTGGCCTCCATGTTGTCATTGCAACCTTGCTAAAAGGGGCAACCCTGGTGTTCCAAGAGCGGTTTGTCTCGTCCGAAGCGTTGGCATTGATCGAGCGAGAGCGGGTAACGGTATTTCATGGCGTGCCGACGATGTTCGAGTTGTTGATGCGTGATCCGAGTTTCGCGGAGCGTGATCTTTCCACGATCCGGACGGGGATTGTCGCCGGAAGCCCCGTAACGGCGAGTCTGGTTAGGCGCATTCGTGCCTGGAACGACGTGCAGATTGCCTATGGCCTCACCGAGACCGGGCCCACCGTTACGATCACGATGCCCGACGATGAGCTGGACGTGCGTGAGAACACCGTTGGTAAGCCTATCGAGGGCGTGGAAATCAAGGTGGTGGATGTGCAAAGCGGAGCCCTTCACGGGCCGGAGGCGGTTGGCGAGTTGGCGGTCCGGGGCCCCAACGTGATGTCGGGCTACTACCGCATGCCGGTCGAAACAGAGCGTTCTTTCACCGATGCCGGTTATTTTTTGACGGGCGATCTGGCGGTGATCGCTGAAGATGGTACGGTGAGTATTGTCGGTCGGCGCAAGGAATTGATCATCCGGGGTGGGTACAACGTCTATCCGCGGGAGCTGGAAGATGTCTTTCGCACAAACCCGGCCGTGTCTTCGGTGTGTGTCGTGGGTATTCCCAATGATGTATTGGGTGAATTGATCTGTGCGTGTGTTATCCCCCTCGAAGGGGCGATCGTGACAGGTGAAGAACTCAAAGACTTCACGCGGGACCACATCGCGGATTACAAAGTGCCTGATATCGTACGGTTCTTTGACGAATTTCCCATGACGGGCAACGGCAAAATCAAGCGTAGCGAACTCGCACGTGTTGTGCGGGTGGAAATGAGCGAATCGTGAACAACTGGATGGGTTCTGAAAACGTGCAGCACACTCCCGCGGCCGGGGTGACCGCATCCCCCCACAATGCGGCGTTGTTGATCGACTTTGACAACGTAACAATGGGGATTCGATCGGATCTTCAGAATCAACTTCGGAAACTTTTGTCTTCGGAGGTGATCCGCGGAAAGGTTGCCGTACAACGTGCGTATGCGGACTGGCGCCGTTACCCGCAATATATCGTGCCACTGTCCGAGTCGTCGATCGATCTGATCTTTGCACCGGCCTTCGGGTCCAACAAGAAAAATGCAACGGATATCCGGCTTGCGATTGATGCGCTCGAGTTGGTCTTTACGCGTCCGGAGATCGGCACATTCATTCTTCTCTCCGGCGACAGCGATTTTTCGAGCTTGGTACTCAAGCTCAAGGAGTACGGAAAGTTTGTTATCGGTGTCGGCATTCGAGAGTCGGCGTCGGATCTGCTGGTACAGAACTGCGACGAGTACTACAGCTATAGCGAATTGACGGGGCTTTCCAAGCAGATTGAATCCGACACACTCCCGCGTGACCCCTGGGAACTGGTTGTCGAAGCCGTGGATCATATGGAAAATCAACGCGACGTCATGCGCTCGGATCGGCTCAAGCAAGTGATGCAGGAATTGGATCCGCATTTCGACGAGAAGGATGCGGGATACAACAAATTCAGCAAGTTTGTCCTTGAATCGGCCCGACGTGGGCTGTTGCGGCTTGAAAAAATGGACAACGGCCAATACGAAGTCGCACTCGGGCCCGATGCTAACCCCTCGTTGATCGAAAGCAGTCCGTCATCGGATGTTGAAGAGGCCATCACGGAAAAACGGGTACGGTTTCAGGGATCGGCGGAGAAATCGGCGCTGGGTAAATCGGGCATGGTCCTCACAGACGCGTTGGCGTTGCTAAAACATACGCTTCGCGATCTGGGCGCGTTTGGTGACGAGTCGACCCAAGCAGACACAGCCCGTGAGCGTATGGTTGAGTTGGCCGAGGATGCCTCCGACCCGATCCTCGACGTGCGCCGATTCCATAGACTGCTGCGGCAAGCACACGATGCGAGTGTCGTAGAGTTGGTGAAGACAGAAGACGAGACCTACCTTGTCAAGCTGATGCCTGATGCCGTTGCGGCGGTCGATGTCGGCGGCGCGTTGGTGGCGCCGGAACCGGCGGAATCCGAGGAAGCAGCCACACCCAAGAAACGTTCGCCGCGAAAACGGGTGCCTGAACCCGAGCCCACCGTCACCACCGAAACTACCGGGATCAGCGAAGAAGCGGTGGCTCCGGCTCCAAAGAAAAAGAGGACAACAAAGAAGACATCGACTAAAAAAAAGACGACCACGAAGAAAACCGCGACAGTGGAGACAGACGCTGTGCCCTTGTCCGCCGATGTGCCAGCGCTTGATACCGAGCCAGCCAAACCGAAAAAGAGCCCGAAGAAAAAGAAGACCGGGTCTACCGTGAAGGAATTGGACGTCTCAGAGCCAGTATCTGCCACGGAAGCATCCCGTGCCGGGGGAATGGGGATGCGTTCTGGATCTCGTGGCGTCGTCAGGCGTGACTTGATCCAGACCACGTCGGACGATGAAGGGCAAGACGATCGGTCCGCCTTGCGGGACCCCGGCGAACTCGGGTCAGGTCGTCGATCTTTGCGCCCCCGCCGCGGTGGACGGTCCGCACCAACGCCTGATGACAAGAACCAGGAAGACTCTGCCAAACCAGTGGCCGAACCGTCAGAGCCCCGACCGGTCGCGGCGCAACAGCCGGATACGGATCATGCCGATGATGCCGAGCCCGTTGGCACGATCGAACCAGAATCCGGTCGCGTAGAAAAACCGAGAACTTCGTCACCGCGAAAACAACCAGCACGGCAAACACCGTCGCTCGAGCGAACACAAGCGTCACGAACCAAAGCTAAGCCCCAGCCAAAACAGGAGCCGAAGCCCCGGCAACAACCCAAACCTGAATCCAAGCGTGGCGCGGATAAACCGGGCAACGAAGGAAGCGGGTTGTTCAAGCGTATGGGTGCCGCCCTTCATCGCGCCGTGTTGGGAGACGAAGACGAGTAAACCACTCCCGGCCAGTTTTTATGACCGGGACGCCGCCG
>JAZDDD010000093.1:0-2331 GCA_036679545.1 Gemmatimonadota bacterium
CGATCCAGAAGTCGTGGAAGTCACCGTGTGTGCCGTTGTTAATGACCTCCGTGCTATCGCCACCGTTTGTGGAACGAAAAAGAGACGTGTTCTGAATGTAGACGACGTCTTCGTCCTGATGGTCGGCGAAGACATGTGAGTAGTAGAAGGCACGCTGTCGGATGGCGCGGTTCTCATTTACCAAGGTCCAGGTCGCGCCCGCGTCATCGCTACGGAAGAGTCCGCCG
The DNA here is from genome assembly GCA_036679545.1 of Gemmatimonadota bacterium. Taxonomy (GTDB): domain Bacteria; phylum Gemmatimonadota; class Gemmatimonadetes; order Gemmatimonadales; family GWC2-71-9; genus JAZDDC01. Next base: position 228 of record JAZDDD010000093.1, read on the forward strand.
TTGTCGTTCTCCACAAGAGCGTAGACCCGGTTGGAGTTCGCACTCGACACGGCAACACCAATGCGACCCACGACGCCATCTTGGGGCAGACCCGTGTTGCGGGTGATCTCGGTCCACGTTTCACCACCATCGGTGCTCTTGAACATGCCGCTTCCGGGACCGCCGGACGACATCGTGTATTCCTTACGATAGGCCTCCCATAACGATGCGTACATCACGTTGGGGTTGTTGCGATCAATCACGATGTCAATGGCCCCAGTCCGTTCATCACGGTAGAGAACCTTACGCCACGTGTCGCCACCATCCGTGCTTTTGAAAACGCCACGCTCTTCACTGGGCGCTCCATACTTGCCAAACGACGCCACAAAGATGATGTCGGGATTGGTGGGATGAATGCGAATCTTGGAGATGCCATGAGATTCGCGAAAACCCACATGCTCCCACGTTTCGCCGGCATCACGACTCCGGTACACGCCGTCTCCCGGCAGGATGTTGCCCCGGATGCATGTCTCGCCGGTGCCGAGAAAGACCAAATCGGGGTTCGTCTCGCTTACCGCAACCGCTCCGACTGACGCCGTAGTTATTTGGAAATCTGTGACCGGCCCCCAGTTCTCGCCCCCATCGGTTGTCTTCCAAAGACCACCGCCGACAGCGCCGAAATAGCCCTCGTTTGGTCGCCCTTTGACACCAGTCACAGCAATGGAACGGCCCCCTCGGTCGGGACCCAGATTGCGCCACTTGTAGCCGGCCAGGAAAGCCGAATCAAGCACCACGCCTCGAGAATCCGACTGGGCAAGGAGCGTGGTTGGTGGCAGCAGAGAGGTGACAATGACACTGAGGGGAACCGCAAGTTTAAGAAAACGCCTTGAGGACATGTTCGGTCTCACATGAAAGTGTGGGGGTTTCGACCGGTTAAAGTACGGAATTGACCACTTGGCACAACCCGCCTCGTCGCCGCCAAACCGTTTACGTTACTTCTTGGACCTGCCCAACCATGCTTGGTCGCCAGTTTTGCCCTATTAGGCATGTCGATCAATCGGGCAAAATACCCGGATCACCTCGGAGCCCAGAATCGTCATGAACAGAAGCCATATGCTGAGCAGACTTGCCACATCCGAACGCCAACCACGACGTCCACGATGGGCCCCCAGGGTTTGCTCGACCAAAACTGCGCTGGCGGTCACCTCTGCCTGGTGTATCGGACTGTTCACCGTCTCCGGGTTACACGCCCAACATTTTCCAGACGATGCGCAGCTTCTCAACATCATCAAGACTCGGGTCGAAGAGAATCGCGCGACGGGCATCGTCCTCGGAGTTTTGGAGGCAGATGGTCAGCGACGCGTGGTTGCCTTTGGTGACGCGGGCCCCGGTGCCGCGCCTTTGGGCGCCGCAAGTGTTTTCGAGATTGGGTCAATCACAAAAGTATTTACTGGCATCTTGCTAGCCGAAATGGCTGCGCGCCAGGAAGTCGATCTCAATGCCGCGGTCCAGCAGTATGCACACCAAGGTGTCACCATTCCGTCGCGTGCCGGACGGGACATTACACTGCTCGACATTGCAACGCACCGCTCTTCGCTTCCGCGTCTGCCGAGTAACATGAGCGTGAGCGATGCGCAAAACCCCTACGCAGAATACACAGTCAATGACCTCCATGAGTTCGTATCACAACATGAACTCACACGCGATGTCGGAGCACAGTACGAATACTCAAACCTCGCCGTCGGTCTTCTTGGACACGTCCTGGCGGCTCGCGCCGGTACGGACTACGAAAGCATCATCCGTGAGCGTATCCTCGATCCGTTGGGTATGTCGATGACAGGCATTACGCTTTCAGCGGAAATGGAGAGCCGACTCGCCAAGGGACACGATCAAGCAGGCAACGTTACAAAAAATTGGGACCTGCCAACGTTAGCCGGCGCGGGAGCGCTCCGCTCCGACGTTAACGACATGCTCACGTTCTTAGAGGCAAATATCGGGGAGCCCAGCACTGACCTCGAGCGCGCCATGCGCGTGAGTCATGAGCCTCGGCAGGCGGCGGGCCTCGGTATGAAGATCGGACTCAACTGGCACATTCGTGAAGTTGGAGACGAACGGATCGTTTGGC
>JAZDDD010000094.1:0-6006 GCA_036679545.1 Gemmatimonadota bacterium
CGGGGTCAACGATATACCCACATTCTAGTAGATCAGACCAATCATGAAACACTTCACGCCGTCAGCACATTGGCCGCACAGAACAAACCACCTCGCGTGATCGTGTTGATACCAGGCACGATTGAGGCACGACAAGACGTTGTGGGGTTCGATGCGTGTGTTCTCCCGAAGCCCATTACCGAAGCAGAACTCCGGGACGCGTTGCGCGAAACGTTGTCCAACACCCCGACGAGCGTCGAATCGCAGCCCGAAGAATTCCACACCACACCAACCGATGAGATTGAGAATATCGTAGTGCTCTTAGCCGAAGACAACGAGGTGAACCAAGAGGTGGCCACGGACATGTTGACGTTACTGGGGTGTCGCATCGAGATCGCAAACAACGGGGCTGAGGCCATCGAGATGATCGACCCAAACAAGCACGACATCGTTTTCATGGACTGCGAGATGCCAGAAATGAACGGATTGGATGCGACCCGGTTCATCCGCAGTCACTGTCCCAATAGCCACAACCTGCCGATAATCGCCATGACGGCAAATGCACAACCAACCGATCGCGCCAGATGTCTGGACGCCGGCATGGATGATTTTGTCCCAAAACCGATAAGCCTAGACATCTTGAAGGACGTGCTGCAAAAATGGGTACGGAGCCAAAAATGATCCAGGACAATAACCCCTCGACTGCAACGCAACGGGAATACGACGGCTGGAACATCATCTCACGCCTCAGCCATACGTTCCGCACACCATTGAATCACGTTTTGGGATTCGCCGAGATCTTAGCGAGCGGATCATTCGGCCCGCTCAATGAAAAACAGACGAAATACGTCGCCAGAATTCAGGCAGCTGGTCGACGACAATTGCGGTTACTGGATCAATTGGTCGATGTGGCCCGGGTGAACACAAGAGAATTAGTCGGCGAAGCCACCCCCTACGACGTCCAGTCAATGATCGAAAACGTCGTCCGGCAACATAAGTCGATCGCAAAGGGAACGGGCGTTGAGATTGCCGTGAGATTTTGTGATGCAATACAGATCAACGGCGACTTCAACTCTACATATCAGGTTATCGACAACCTCATCGAATTCGCAGTGAAGCGATCGACAAGCGGGAGCACTATCCGCGTGACTGCGATTTTACTTGATGACCCGACGACCGGATCCCAGTCGCTAGGCATCACCATTGTCCACGACGGTCCGGCATTATCGAAGATCGAGCAAGATCTCCTGGAGCATGGTGCACCCGCCGTGGGCACAGACCAATTGCAGGATGTGGAAGGGCTGGGTCTTCTGCATGCCAGTACCATGGCGCGCCACCTTGGTGGTGAACTTTCTCTGGGTACCGGCAGTGGTGGTCTGGAGTTGACGTTCACCGTTCCGACGTCGCATAACGTCCGCCTGTCACATGCACTCGATTAGCCAATCCATGCAATCACATATTCTTGTCGTCGATGATGAACCTGAGAACCGTCTACTGCTCAGAGATATTTTGGAGGAGGACGGTTACTCCGTCCGCGAAGCATGCAACGGGCTAGAAGCGATACGATCCATCAAAGACGCAATTCCAACCTTGGTATTGCTCGACGTCATGATGCCAGGCCTTGATGGGCTCGAGGTATGCCGCAGCCTAAAAGCAGACTCGGAGACCGCCCACGTCCCGGTGATATTGGTGACCGCTCAGCGTCAAAGAGATGAACGGATTGCTGGCATTGAAGCAGGCGCCCAAGACTTTCTGAGCAAGCCTATCGACATCATGGATCTCCGCCTTCGCGTGCGCAACGCCGTCCGCACACAGACCCTCTACAACGACTTGGAGCGCGAATACACGAGAGTCACCGAACTCGAGAAAATGCGGGATCAACTAGTACACATGATTGTTCACGATCTTCGTTCGCCCCTGCAAGTCATGGGCATGAACCTGGAGATCGTCGAGATGGAAGCGATTGGAATGTTGGACGGCGAAGACGTCCAAGCGCTTCGTGACGTGCGGCAGACGGTGCGCTCGATGAGCAAGATGGTGGATACCATGCTCGATCTGAGTCGCCTCGAATCGAAAGCCATGCCCATCAACAAGCACAATACTAACCTCGGAGCACTTGTCTCGGAGGCCGCCCCTGCAATCGGTGACGATACCAACCCGGTCTATTTGGATATCCCCAGCACCGAAGAGTTTGACCCCATGGCGACGTGCGATGGTGAACTCATCAAACGTGTAATCGTCAATTTGGTCAACAACGCGATCGACTTTTCCCCAAAGAACGAACCTGTTGTAGTGTCAATTTTGCAAGAAGCTCATGGTCATCGGGTCACCATCACTGACAGCGGACCTGGCATACCTCCGGAGGCTCAAGACGCCATCTTCGACAAGTTCGGACAAGCAAGTCAGGACGGCAGGAAGGCAAAAGCATCTAGCGGCATAGGCCTCGCGTTTTGCAAGCTTGCCATCGAGTCCCACGGTGGTGCGATTGGCGTCCAAAGTAAAGTCGGAGAAGGGTCGACGTTTTGGTTCGAGCTGCCCGCTTGACCGAATGGTTAGGCCAAGAATTCGTGTTTCATCTCGGTTGATCTCTCCGTTGCACCCAACTCAGTATATGCAATCGCGGCTCGCTCCACCGCGCTAGCCACAAGTGGAGCATCACCGCGTGCATGCGCGACGCGCGCAAGATCCTGATTCGCCCGAGCGATCAACCACTTGCTCTTCACTCGCTCCGCCAGATCAACAGCTTCTCGCGCAAGTTCAAGCGACTTATCGAGGTCGCCTTCAAGCCGCGCCAGGAGTGACATAGCTCGTAGCGCTTCAATTTCCGTAAGGCGATCCTCTTGCTCTCGCGACAATTCGAGCGCGCGGACGACCTCCGCTTTGCCCAGCCTGAGATCCCCTATGAGAATATTCGTTTCACCCCGACCGCCCAGCGCCCATCCGACCGATCGTTGATCTCCAAGTTGTTGTGCTGCGTCGAGTGCCTTGTCCGTTGCCACCAGCGCCTCGCGGAGTCGACGTTCCTCCCGCAAAACCAAACCGATATTGTGCCACGCCCACGCAATGCCTTGCACCGAATCGACCTGTTCAAACACACGCGCGGCTTGACGGTACCAGCCGATGGCATCCGAGTTAAATCCGCGGTAATAGCTGACGTTACCAAGGTTGTTGGCGCATCGAGCCGCCATCAACAGATCTTGGCGTTGTCGTGCTAACACGAGCGCACGTTCAAAACCTCGCTGCGCCTCGGACAAATCGCCAAGCGCAAAACTCCCGGCGGCGGCAACGTTCTGGGCCCTCATTTCGCCATCGGAGTCAGCAAGTTCTCGATAGCCTTCGAGCGAAGTAATCGCACAGGCAAGACTCTCGCGAAAGTCGCCGAGCCGCCAAGCGGCCATGGCGGTCAGCAACGACCACTCTGGCGAGGACCGCACTTGCCGGCTCAACACGTCCAGCGCCGTCTTGGCCTCACGAAACCGACCTTGCCGAACGGCGTGTCGCGCGTTGCGCAACGGATCCTTGACGGGGGCGGTGCTCACGATGCGTCCACCGTGTCGCCGCCGCCTAACTCATCACGATCCAGCACACGTTGCAAACGTGCACGTGAGACACCCAACGCACGTGCCGCTGCGCTTTTATTGCCGTCGTGCAAGCCCACCATGGCGATTGCCGCGGCCAACGTGATCTGGTGCAACGTGGCCGGAAACGGCAACGAGCCCGTACCGGGGGGACGCCGGCGCGCGGCCTCGAGACCCAACTCCAACACATCCAACGTACCGTTGTCAGATAGTAACAACGCTCGTTCAAGCGCGTGACGTAATTCACGCACGTTGCCGGGCCAATTGTGTTCGCACAACACACGAGCGAAGTCCCCCGAAGTCACCGGTAGCGGAAGCCCGTATCGTGCGCTTATCGTTTCGATAAAGTGGCGAGCGAGTAGGAGCACATCCTCGCCGCGATCTCGTAACGCTGGCAATTCCAATCCCACGACATTCAATCGGTAGAAGAGATCCTGGCGGAACGATCCGTCCTCCACAGCATTGCGCAAGTCGACATTTGTGGCCGCCAGAATACGGGCATCAACCGCGAACCCTTCGTTCGCACCGACTCGACGCACTGTTTTGTCCTCGAGCACCCGTAAGATCTTCCCCTGAAGATCGAGTGGAAGATGTCCGATCTCATCGAGAAACAACGTTCCTCCGTCGGCTTCTTCGAATAACCCTGTCTTCTCCTGATGCGCGTCCGTGAAGGCGCCACGAACATGACCAAACAACTCACTCTCGAGTAACGCCGCTGGTATCGCCGCGCAGTTCACAGGAACAAAGCGACCGGCCTTGCGAGGACCACCTTCGTGAATTGCACGGGCAAGTACCTCCTTACCCGTCCCGGTTTCTCCCGTGATTAACACGGTGACATCGCGATGCGGCAGGATGCGCATGGCACGATCGATAATCTTCTTGAGTGACTTGCTTTCGCCGAGGAGGCCAGCGAACGCGGAGCGTTCAGTGCGGGGTTGGCGTTTGGGACGCTGCGCCGCTGACTCTGCCACGCTACCGATCGTTCGTCTCAGTAGATCGAGATCGTTGGGCAGCGCGAAATAATCCGTTGCACCGCGGCGAACAGCTTCCACGCCAAACCGATGCGATGCGTTGGTACCGACCATGAACAACGGGTGTCGACCACGATTGATGGACGGGATCACATCAAGCCCCCGCCCTTCCTCGCCACCAGCGGCCAAGATGATCGCAATCGCTGACTCAGCGATAACGTCACCCGGCTCCGCCATGACCACCGTCACGTCAAACTCCGCAGCCACCTCCTGCCACACGGAGTGAAACGAATCAGATAGTCGATAGACGACGAGTTGCATGAACCGGCGACCCCGTGCGGAATATGACTGACAACTACACGAAGTATGGCAAGGCGGTGACAGACCACCCCACGGTTTGGCTGATGCTAACGCCCGCCATCTAAGTCGTCGTCTTCAAATGCTTCGAGCAAGACCTTGATATTCTCTTTGATGAGGCTCTCATTCTCCCCACCCTTATTCCCCGTGGCGGGATCAACCAGAACGCCGTTACCATCACGGAACCAGCCATCTATATCGACGATAACCGAAATCGCCGATGGACCGGTCATGGAATCGACAACCAGCGGCGGATTCAAGTCGAGTTCAATCTCAACATCGAGATCGGTTTCAAAAAGAAATGACGTTCCGTTGAACGTCCCTTCGACCCGAATGCTCTGATCAACAAAATCAGGGTTTTGTTGTGCAAACAGCTGGTCTGCGGGATCATCACCGTCGATCTTGTGAATTTCGAATTCAATCTCGGAGAAAGAACCGTCCGGGATGTTGACCGCAAACAGCACTTCGACACTACCATCGAGGGGAAGCTCGACTAAGACCGGGCCAACCTCAAATTTCTCACAGGCGTCATCTCCTTCAGCGCAATTGTCAGCGCCGGTACGCTTGAGTTCGATTTCACGCATGACGATGCCAACACGCGTGACGATGACCGTATCAGTACCGCTGGTAAGCGTGTCATCGAAGAACACCCGCGGAGCCACCGCACCGGGGGTACTCGCGCGGGTCGTGCCAAACGCGACCTGCACATCGCGCAGCTGATCATCAGGCCCGGTCCCGTCGTTGTCACACGCCACTAGCGCCACCAGCGAGGCGACGATCGCCACGAATCTTCCCGTCTTACGTCCAACCATACCGTGGTTCTCCCTCGTGTCCATTTAGCACCTAGACCCGATGAAATCGCGCCATTGCTATCTCACAGGCACATGTGATGAAGGAAAGTTATGGGCAAACTCCGTTCCCCTGTGAGTATCCAGCGTAAGTCAATATTAACCAGCGACTTAGCAACGCCGCCGGCGCCCGACCATGCACCAATTTAGCACAGACCTGTATCGTTTTGGAGCACACGTGCAAACCGGTAGCTGGCAACTGGCAACTGGTAGCTGGCAGCTGGCAGCTGGCAGCTGGTAGCGGGCAGCGGGCAACTGGCAACTGGCAACTAC
>JAZDDD010000095.1:0-2775 GCA_036679545.1 Gemmatimonadota bacterium
TTGCGCCACAAACAATCCCACGACAAAGCTGGTATTATGGAAACGTTGCTCCAGGACATTCGATACGGGCTGCGCACGTTGCTGAAGTCGCCCGGCTTCACGTTCACCGTGCTGCTCACGCTGGCGCTTGGCATAGGCGCGAATACCGCAATCTTCAGTCTTATCAACGAAGTGTTGCTGCGACCATTGCCCGTGACCAGCCCCGACCGGTTGGTTCGTGTGTACACGAGCGATTATAGCAGTGGTGTCTACGGGACGTCGTCGTATCCTGATGTCACCGACTTTCGCGACAACAGTCGAACGATCGAAGATCTTGCCGCCTTTGCGTTTCCGAGTCCGCTCAATTTGGGAGCGGCCAATTTGGTTGAACGGGTGACCGGTCAACTCGTCTCGGGGAATTACTTCCATGTTCTAGGTGTGCAGGCGGTGATTGGCCGAGTCATCGGTGCAGCTGACGATGTTTCGGTTGGCGGCCATCCGGTGGCGGTGGGTTCAAGTGGGCGTCTTTCCGGATCTGTGGCTCCCCCTCACGATGTACGGTCATGCGTTCCCGTCATTTCAAACTACGCCGGTATTCGATCTTCGCGGCGGGCGTTGGCTTCAGACGGTCGGGCGTTTGGCGGCAGGAGCTACGTTCGAACAGGCGCAAACTGAACTCAACGGCATTATGGGACGGTTGGCGGACGAATACCCCAATACGAACCTCGGTACACTGCAGCGACCGGATGAACCGCGGCCGATTTCGGCGTTACCTGCGGCGGAGGCATCGATTGGCGCGCGTACGCGCGATGCGACGGTTGGGCGGGCGCAACTACTCATGGCTATTGTCGCCTCCGTCTTGCTGATCGCGTGTGCTAACGTGGCGAATCTGTTTTTAGCGAGAGCCACAAGGCGGCAGCGCGAAACGGCGGTGCGGCTCGCGGTTGGTGCCGGTCGTATCCGCATAATAAGACAGTTGCTCACCGAGAGTCTGGTGCTCGGTCTTGCGGGTGGAGTGGCGGGGTTGGGTTTGGCCTTTGGCCTGGCACGTGTGTTGATACCCTTAGGTCTGCCCTCGGCGCTGCAGGGATCGCTCAATGTCTCCACGGTAGCGGTTGATCTTCGTGTACTTGGCTTCACTTTGGTCACCGCGCTTTTGACGGGGCTTCTATTCGGCGTGATACCGGCGATACAGAGCACCCGACCCGACCTTGTGTCGTCATTGAAGGCCAGTGACGCGGTAGGACAGATGCGCACGGCGTCTCGACGGTATGGGATCCGAGACCTTTTGGTCGTGCTGCAGCTCGCCGCGTCGCTCGTGCTCCTAGTGACCGCCGGGTTGTTCGTCCGAAGTACTATCGCGGCCTACAACACCGACATCGGGTTCAATGTGGATGGCGTTTTCCTCGCGTCTTTGGATCTCGGTCGCCAGGGTATCGCGGAAGAACCTGGTCTGCTGTTTTACGACGAGCTATTGGGTCGGTTGCGCGCACTTCCCGGTGTGGAATCCGCGGCCATTGCGATGTCCGTACCGGTCGATCCAGCCGGCGCCCGAGTTACCGTGTCACCGGAAGGGTATGAAGCACGGGACGGCGAAGACATGGAACTCAATTTCAATGTTGTTTCAGACCAGTACTTTGCGACGTTGGAAGTGCCAATTGTCCGCGGGCGCGGTTTTACGCCAGCTGATGACGCGGACGCCCCGCAGGTCATTGTTGTCAATCAGACGTTCGCGGAAAAGTTCTGGCCTGGCGCTGATCCCATTGGAAAACGTGTTGTAGGTGGAGGACCGACGCCTCCGACCTTTGAGGTGGTGGGTGTCGCGTTGGACGGTCGTTACCGCGCCGTACGAGAAGACCCGATGCCGTACATGTACTTCCCCGCGGCTCAGGCGTATCAGCCAGTGATCAACGTCGCCGTGAGGGCCGGTGAACCGCTGGCGGTTGGTCCACTTCTTCGCGCTGAAGTACGTGCCCTACAGCCAACTATGCCCGTGTATGGCGTCCGTCTTTTGCGAGAGCATTTTGGTGCGGCCTTGGCACAGGAACGTAGTACTGCCACGATGATCGGTGTCTTGGGGGTGCTTGCTCTCGCGCTGGCGGCCGTCGGTGTATACGGCGTCGTCACGTACGCTGTTTCGCAACGCGCGCGTGAGTTCGGTATTCGCACGGCGCTTGGTGCACGGGCGGGGGATGTCATTGGGCTGGTACTGGGTCGTGGCGCCCGGTTAGCGGTGGCGGGCATCGTATTGGGGACCGCCGTAGCACTCGGTTTGAGTTCCATCGTCGCACGATTCATTTCGGGGATAAGTCCTACGGACCCGCTGACCATTGTTGGGGTAGTTATTGCGCTGGCGATCGTGGTACTCGTGGCAAGCTATGTCCCTGCTTTGCGAGCCACGCGTGTCGACCCGATCAAGGTACTGCGGTATGACTAAATGATTGTCCGTGAGTACACACCGCCTGGCGGGTTTGTCGTGGGTGGGTAGATTCGGATCGTTACGCAACGTGATTGCTCCGCTCTCCGCTAGCGAGGATCTCCGTGTCCGACCGCCATTCTCCCGAAGATCCACCCGCCGAAGACCCATCCGCTGATGAGGCGGCCGGCTTTGACATCCGGAAAGATTTCCACCGCTTCAATCAACGCGATGATGTATTCCGTCGCTCATGGTGGGATCCTGTTATCCGGAGTGACAAATCGAAACTCTTCTATCAAACGTACCGTGAGCCATTGAAGACGTGGCGCAACGCGGATGGCTTCACACAAAAAGACTACGCGCTCAGAAACTCCGCGTGG
>JAZDDD010000096.1:0-2304 GCA_036679545.1 Gemmatimonadota bacterium
TTGGGGGGTTGTTTGAAGAATCTGTTCGCAGCGTTTGGCGTTGCTACGTTCGTAATATTGCTCTCGTTCTTTGGGTGGCAATATCGCGCGCAACTGCGTGACGCATACCGAGCGTTCCGTGGGGAAGAACAGGTTGAGATGGTTGCGGACTCGGGGCCCGGTAATCCGTCGGAAAGCGCGCTCCGGTCCGCTCGTGAAAAGCAACGACGCATGGCCAGGCCGGGTGGGCCATCGATGGTTTCGTTAAACGCGTCGGAAATGGCTTCACTGATTTTGGACGGGCTCGATCCGGTGGGGCGTCAAGCACTTGATTCGCTAACGGTGCAGCTACTGGACGGTCGATTCGTCATGCGGGCTCAGCTCGTCACCGACGTGTGGGGGCGGGAGCAATTGGGTTTCCTATCCGGTCTCCTCTTGCCACGAGAACCGCTGCGTGTTGCCGGTCCGGCTCAGATCGATCGGCCGGGTGTAATTGGATGGAAGCCAGATGAACTTTCGGTTCGTTCGCTACCGTTTCCACCGGCGGCCATTCGACCGATCGTGAATACGTTGACCGGCGGTACCGACGGAACCATCCTCTTGCCGGCGCCGGCATCGGTTGGCGACATCCGGATTCGACCCGGCGGCGTCACGTTTTATCGACAGGAACGATAATGGCACAACGCGTACTCGTAGTTGACGACGAAAAAGGAGTACGCCAGGCCCTTCAACAGCTTTTGGAGTTCGAAGGCATTGATGTAAAAACCGCGACGTCGGGTCATGATGCGCTCGAGCTATACCAGGAATTTGTGCCACACTTGGTGTTACTCGACGTCAAGATGGCGGGCATGGACGGTCTCGATACGTTGGTGAAGATTCGCGAACTCGATGCGAATGCCCGGGTTGTTATGATTTCGGGCCATGGCACCATTCAAACGGCAGTCGAGGCCACGCAACGCGGCGCGTATGACTTCCTGGAAAAACCGCTCGACACGGATCGTATTCTCCTCACCCTCCGCAACGCGTTCGATCACTTTGCGGTAGAGTCGGAAAATGATCGGCTTCGGTCAGACATGGCTGGCCGCTACGATATGGTGGGGGAGTCCAAGCCGATTCAAAAGGTCATCGCAACCGTGGAAAAGGTGGCCCCGACACCGGCCCGGGTACTCATCACTGGAGAAAATGGTAGTGGGAAGGAACTGGTGGCGCGTGCGATTCATGCGGCCTCTCCTCGCGTGGCTAAGCCGTTCGTCGAAGTCAATTGTGCTGCCATCCCCAGCGAGTTGATCGAAAGCGAACTCTTCGGTCACATGAAGGGATCGTTTACTGGAGCCTTCGCCGACCGGGCGGGAAAGTTCGAGCAGGCCGATGGCGGCACGTTGTTTCTCGACGAGGTCGGTGACATGAGTGTTGCCGCGCAGGCCAAAGTGCTACGCGCGCTGCAAGAAGGTGTTGTGTCGCGAATCGGGGCCACAAAACCTGTCACGGTGGATGTCCGTATCATTGCCGCCACGAACAAGTTGCTCGAAACGGAGATCTCTGAAGGCAGATTCCGAGAAGACCTCTTCTATCGGTTGAATGTGGTCCCTATCGAAGTGCCGCCCCTCCGCGCGCGCATGACTGACGTGCCGTTACTCGTCCAGCGATTTGCGTCCGATCTCACACGACAGTCGGGGTTGCCTGCTAAGTCCTTTCCGGAGGAGGCGATGACAGCGCTACAAAAACGGGATTGGCCGGGGAATATCCGAGAATTGCGTAACGCCGTCGAGCGATTGCTCATTCTAGCTCCCGGATCGGAGGTGACGGCACGTGATGTTGATCTACTCACCAATGGACATTCCGAGTCGGCGGTGGGCGATCTGATACAATGCGGTACCTTTGAGGAGTTTAAGGCGGAAGCGGAGCGTGCGTTTCTCGTTCACAAGTTGAATGAGAACGATTGGAATGTGAGTGAAACCGCCCGTAAATTGGCGATGCCGCGCAGCAACCTCTACAAGAAAATCGATAAGTACGGTCTCGAACGGCATTGATTCCTGCATGTTTTTCGAGCCGTTTCGCGTTTTCTCAATCAAGTCACGTGCGCGACGGCGGGTAGTATCGGTGTGTCCAGTCTACCTGTCGCCGATCACCCGCGCGTTGGCGGTTGTGTGCGCGGTCACCGATTGGGGTGGTCATTCCAGTCGGAAACTATTGATGAGAATCGCAGGCACGCGCTACGCTTTGTACCAAGGGATTAGTTTACGAGCGCACAACGGTTGCGCGTGTTGCAGGGGCTGAGTAACATCAAAAAATCCTAACGGTTATAAAGTCTGGACTTGCTTACCT
>JAZDDD010000097.1:0-7150 GCA_036679545.1 Gemmatimonadota bacterium
GTGGACGGGTGCTGTGGATCCGGCGGTCGTAGCTGCCGCCGGGCCGGTGCAGGCGCAGTACCTCATCCCCATCAACAGACAATTCAACCCTTCCTTTAAGGGCGTCATTTACGTGGAAGGCAAAGTCGCCGTTTCCGGTACGCTGCGCGGCCGCGTGACGATTGCCGCGACGCAGGATGTGATCTTTATCGACGATGTGACGTACGCGACGGACCCCGGCGCAGGCACGTGTAACGATATCCTGGGCGTATTTGCCGGAAATAATATCGTAGTCTCCAACAACGCCATCAACGCGCCGATCAGACCAAACCCGGGTGGTGCGTATCTGACTTATGACGATACTCGAGATGAGTTCATACACGGCGTGACGTTGGCGCTCGGCTTATTTACCGTCGAGAATTACAACGCAGGCTCCACGAATGCGGAGCCGTGTGAGGCTACTGTGTGGGGTCGTGGTTGTCTGTATTTGACCGGCGGTATTATCCAGAAGCAGCGCGGTGCTGTTGGAACATCCGCAGGTACCGGGAACCTCAAACGGTACTCATACGACCAATGTGCATTCTCGAATCCGCCACCGTATTTTCCGACCACGGGGCATTTCGGGCGCGGACGGTATTATGAAGTAGATCCCGTGAACTTCGATGTGGCGACCTACTGGACTGCGCTCGCGCCTCCAAGCAATTAAATCTACCGGCCAACTACCGGGTTGCTTTGTTGCAACCCGGTGGTGCCCACTTGAGGGAACTGTGAGCGGGCGGGTCACGTTCTCGAACGTGTGAAATCCTACGACCTCATTGCGATAGGCGGCGGTACGGCCGGTTTGGTTGCGGCCGCCGGTGCCGTGAATCTTGGTCTGTCCGTCGCGCTGATTGAACGTGAAGCGCTCGGTGGAGATTGCCTGTGGACTGGGTGTGTGCCAAGTAAGGCGCTCATCGCATCAGCCAAGCTGGCCCATCACATGCGCGGCGCCGAGGCGTTGGGGCTGACGAATAGTTCCCCCGCACATGCCTTCGACACCGTCATGCAACGTATGAGGCGTGCACGCGAGCACATTGCGCACCACGACGACCCGCAGCGTTTTCGTGACATGGGTGTGGACATTCAGTTCGGCGAAGCACGCTTCATTAGCAATACAGAAATCAAGTTGAACGGTACATCTTTTTCTGCGAAGAAATTTGTGATTGCCACCGGTGCGGAGACTGCCGTTCCACCCATTGATGGCCTGTCCGACGCATCTTTCCAAACACACACGACCGCTTTTGAGCAGGACGTGCTTCCCCAACGTCTGGTTATCATCGGGGGTGGCCCCATTGGACTCGAGTTCGCACAGATATATAGCCGTCTGGGTGCCGCGGTGACTGTGGTAGAAATGTTGCCGCGACTTTTGTCGGATGAGGACCAGGACGTCACCGAGATGTTGATGAGTGCGTTCAGCACGGAGGGCATCGAGGTTTTACTGGGCACGGCGGTCACGCAAGTCCGGACCAAAGAAGGGGTCACGGTGGTTCGTGTCCAAAGTAAGGAAAGCGCGAAGGACCTCGAAGCTGACGGTGTCTTTGTAGCCACGGGCCGGCGACCGCGAACAAGTGGGTTTGGATTGGATGCGATCGGTGTGGCGATGAATAAAGGCGGGTTGCGGGTGGATGGCGGCTTGCGGACTTCCGTGCATAACATTTGGGGTGCCGGGGATGTGGTGGGTGGTCCGCAGTTCACGCATGTTGCCGACTACCAGGCAAAACTAGTTTTGCGAAACGCGTTTTTCCCTTTCTCTTCCAATGCTTCCTACAGTAATATCCCCACGGTCATCTACACCGATCCGGAGGTGGCGCGTGTCGGGATGAGTGAAGGCGCGGCGGTCGGCAAATATGGTGACGATGCCAAGACGTATCGATACGATTTCTCTGACCTCGATCGTGCAATTGTTGATGGGAAGGCGAGTGGTTTCGTCAAATTGATCACCGGCCCCCGAGACCGTATCCTTGGTGCGACGGTCGTCGCGAGCGATGCTGGCAACCTCATCATGCCGGTCGTCCTTGCGATGCAAAAAGGTATGAAGGTGACGGCGCTTTCCCGCGTCGTGTATCCCTATCCTACTATGTCCGAAGGTATCAAACGTGCCGCGGACAATTATTATAGAGAAAAGTTCAAAGGGCGTTCTGGTGATTGGTTACGAAAGGTTGTCCGGTGGCTGAACTGAATCGGGCGCGACCGTTTCTGAAACTGGCAGGGCTCGTGGTACTGCTTGTTGGTGCGTTGGTGGTCGTGCGTCTGACGCCGCTACGCGAGTACCTCACGCTCGATAGGGCCGTGGCGGGTTTAAACACGTTGCGGTCGTCAACGTGGGCACCGATACTTTTCGTGGCCGGGTATGCCACCGCCACGGCGTTGGCCCTACCTGGATCTGCCCTGACCATTGCAGGTGGGGCGGTCTTCGGGTTTTGGGGCGGGGCATTGCTCAACACCATTGGCGCCAATATCGGAGCGAACGCGGCCTTCGGTATTGCACGCATGCTTGGGCGCGATGGTGTCGAAAAAATGGTTGGTCCACGCCTCCAAGGACTCCAACGGGCAACCGCAGATCACGGTTTTTTGGGTCTACTTATCCTACGGTTGGTTCCGCTCGTGCCGTTTAATGCTTTGAACTTCGGTTCAGGTTTGACGGCCCTACGCTGGCGTGATTACACGCTTGCCACGGTAATCGGCATCTTTCCCGGCACGTTGGTGTATACTTTTTTTGCGGATGCTCTCGTGCAGGGATCCACCCAAGCGAGCCAAGATGCTAGACTTCGGCTCTGGATTGCAGCAGGTTTACTCGTTGCATTGAGCTTGATTCCGCTTATTGCGAAGCGCTTCGGCTTTCGCTTAAAATCAGACACTTCTCCCAAGACCACGACATGATGCTTCGTTCTTTTTTCGTAGGCTTCGTACTATTCGCGTCGTCAGCCACGGCGCAACTCACAGACCACAGCGCCTTTGCGGGGGTGCTGGATCGCCATTTACGAAATGATCTGTTTGACTATGGCGCGTTGAAAAACGATCGGGCTACCTTCGATCAATATCTCGCAGAGTTGGCCAACACAAATCTCGGCATGCTCGAGGCCGCGCCCCAGGGTGAACAGCTTGCGTTTTGGATTAACTCATACAATGCGTGCGCGTTGAAGGTCGTGCTAGATCACTATCCCATCGCACGAAGAGGCGTGCTCGTTCGCCTCGTCAATTCGGTCAAAGGCTACCCCGCCAATTCGATTCAGCAGATCCCCAATCGGTGGGATGGTAAGTATTGTACCGTGGCAAACGAGTTGCGCTCGCTGGACGATATCGAACATGGTGTCATTCGGCCCATGGGTGACCCCAGGATTCACTTCGCGGTCAACTGTGCGTCGCGTTCGTGTCCAAGCCTGGCTGCAGAGCCGTACGTTGGAGATCGTGTCGATGAACAACTTGACCGCACGGTTCGTGACTTCATTGCCAATCCTCGTCACTTTGTGCTGCAGCGGGAAGAAGCCAACCTGGTTGTGAACAAGGTCCTCGATTGGTACCAAGACGACTTTGGAGGCATTGACGGACTCAAGATTTTTCTCGCGCCATACTTGGTCGAACGCGATGCCGCGTTCTTGCGCGAAAACGAGGACCTGCGTGTGAGTTTTCACGACTACGATTGGACTCTCAATGATACGGCGGTGTTTGAACACCCTCCATCGAATTGAACTCGCTTGCAGTCGTCATACCAACGCTCAATGAAGCGAACACGCTGCCTGAGCTGTTAGCCGACCTAGCGTTGTTGGGTGTGCCAAAAGATGTGGTGGTGGTGGATGGGGGTTCGCAAGATGGGACGGTCGATGTCGCGAAGCGTAACGGGATACTCGTAGTCACCAGTGAAGTCGGGCGTGCAAAGCAGATGAACAATGGAGCCATTCACTCGAGCAGTGATTGGCTCCTTTTTATTCATGCGGACGCGAGATTGCCCGCGGAGGCGCGACGTGAACTTTGTACTGCGGTCACGGGGCGTAAGGAACTACAAGCTGCCGTCTGGCGTCTTGGCATTTCATCCACGCGTTTGGTGTTTCGGTGCATTGAGTTTGGAGCCCGTCTCCGCGACCGTGTGTGTGGCATGCCGTACGGCGATCAGGGATTACTGATCCGGCGTCGGCTCTTCGACGCCATCGGCGGGTTCCGCGAAGTCCCGGTTATGGAGGACATTGCCATGGTTCGAGACATCCGGGCATCCGCCGACATCCATCGTTTCCAATCGACGATCGTGGTATCCTCGCGGCGTTGGGATCGTCATGGACCAGTGAGATCCTCGCTCCGCAACCTCATGCTGATCCTCGCCTACCGTGTTGGTGTTTCCCCTGATCGGTTGACTGGCTTTTATCGTGCTGATTCCGAATGACACAGGTGCTGGTTTTTGCGAAGGCACCACGCGAGGGTCACGTGAAAACCAGACTTGCAGGCGACATCGGTGTTCGGGACGCTACTGAACTGTATCGGCGTGTCGGGAAACGCGTTGTTGAGCAGCTCGCGTCGCACCCGTTGATCATTTGGTACGATCCGCCTCACGCGCGTGCGGAGATGGAGGCCTGGCTTGGCGATCAACACTACCGCGCGCAACCCGGTGGCGATCTGGGAGCCCGATTGTCATTTGCATTTGGCGACCATTTTCTTGCCCATACATCCCCCGTCATCGCCGTGGGAGTGGATGCACCCGACGTTGATGCCGCGCTTGTAGGGCGAGCGTTTGTTGAATTGCAACAGGCCGATGTTGTGCTCGGACCAGCTGAAGATGGCGGTTACTATTTGATCGGACTTTCTCGGATGTTCCAGTCACTCTTCGAGAATGTCCCGTGGAGCACTGCGGAGGTATTCGCGGCCACGGTCCAACGCTGTGCGGATGCCGGTTTGCGGCTCCGCCTGCTCGAAACACTCGCCGATATGGATACGGTCGCCGACGCGAGAGCCTTGGGTGTTTGGCCGTCTTGACCTCATACCCACGACACGCCGTCGTCCCCTGCGAAACTAGGAGACGATGCTTGTCGTCTGGTTGGATTATGCGTGCCGATTTCAGTTTTTAGCCCACGAGACCGATGATTAGGTGTCCCGCAATGTGTGTGAGAAGATGATGTATCGATTGTATTCAGACAGCCGGCCATCGACGGGCTACTTGGCCGCTACCCTTTTCTTGGCAGGTTGCGGTTCTGCGCCCATAGCTCAACCGGCGCCCGTAGTGACTCCGGTGGATGCGGAGTTACTTGCCCAGCTTCCCGCGCCGATGATCGATTCGGCGGCGGATCAAGAGGCGCTATCCGCCCTGAAGGACCTCGATTTCGGTAACTCGGCCAAAGGTGGCGGCCCGGTCCGGTGGGTGTCTCCCGACCTCAGCCCAGATGACTCTATAGTCGCCAGGTACAACGCAACTACACTGCATAGGGGTGGGGCGGCTGCAGTACGAAAATTCGACATCGATGTAGAATCGTTTCTCAGTAATCGTCGGGTTCAGTACTACGAGAACTATTTTACGGGGCCATCGCGTGGTCGCTTTAATGTCTGGCTTGGGCGAATGGAGCGATACGAGGGCATGATCCGTAATCTCTTCCGGCGTTACGGCGTGCCGGAAGACATGTTGTATCTCGCGTTGATAGAGAGCGGGTATTCTCCCACGGCTGTTTCGCGGGCTTCGGCCGTCGGTATGTGGCAGTTCATGGCTGCCACCGGACGGCGCTACGGATTGCGTATCGATGCCTGGGTGGACGAACGGCGAGATCCTTTTAAGGCGACCGACGCTGCGGCGCGCCACCTTGCGGATCTCAAAGACCAATTCGGGGCGTGGTATTTGGCGGCCGCAGCATACAACGGTGGCCCCGGTCGGGTTGCTCGTGGCCTTCGGCGACTGCGCAACGACCAACCGGTGTCTGATGCCACCTTCTTTGCGCTTTCCAATCGTCGTTACCTGCGACGTGAAACACGGGACTATGTTCCCAAACTCATCGCGGCGACACTCATTGCCACGAGCCCCGAGGAACATGGATTTAATTCTGTCCCACGTTTGGCGCCCCTTGTCTTCGATGAGATTACTGTGCCGGGGCAAACCGGTTTAGATGTTCTTGCCCAGTTGGCGGACACAACGGCGCGCGCACTCATGGAGCTCAATCCCCAATACTATCGCGGCGTTACACCGCGGGGCGAAGCCGTGAAGGTCCGCGTACCGCGTGGGTCAGGTCCGCGTGTCATGCGGCGATACGAAGATCTGCCTATCGAAGATCGCATGAACTTTATCGAGCACAGAATACGTCGGGGTGAGACCTTAGGGGAGATTGCCGAGCGCTATCGTGTTTCGTTGCGGTACGTTATGCAGGCCAATCCGGGTATTCGACCGCGTGCGCTCCGCGTTGGCCGTCGGATCACGATCCCGATGAGTCGTGCGGTCCGCAATGGCCTAACAAGACGCTAGTGCTGGCTATTGAGTTCCGGCGGCCATGACCTCGCCGATCTCTTCATAACCACTAAGGCCGTCAAGGACGGATGAAGCATAGCCGTTCCATGGAGCAATGCCGCCCGCAAGGAGTTGGCGCAGTCTACTAGGACCGCGGTTGTAGGCGAGCAGCGCCATTGGCAAGTTGCCTTCGAACGTCACGATGAGGTCGTGTAGGTAGCGGAATCCGATTTGGACGTTGAGTTCGCGGTTGAACAACTCTTCGTCTCGAAGATCTGGTTTGAACTGACGCGCTGTCTTGGGCATGACCTGCGCAAGTCCCAAGGCCCCCGCCGAACTCACGGCCCTCGTGTTGAATGCGCTCTCCACCCGCACCAGTCGAAACGCAATCTCTGGTTCGATCTTTTCCTGTATAGCTGTGTCATAAATCAACGCGGCCATATCGGCTGCGATCCGGTAGCGACTTGAGTAATGAATGAGAGAGTTGGCTCGCTCCAGCGCGAGTTGCGTGTCTGCCAGGTCGCTCCTGGTTGACGCCAAAAGCCCACTCAGTGTGTCGGCCCCTTTGACGAATTGCAACACGGCCGCCAACGACGCGTCTTGTGCGTTGTCGTCTTCCGTCACCGATTCGGACATGCCGAGTCCCACGGCCAAGGTTACCGCACCCGCCATGATGCCCATGCCTCGTGCCGTGAGTCGTTGCGTAGCGGCCAGACGTCC
>JAZDDD010000098.1:0-2626 GCA_036679545.1 Gemmatimonadota bacterium
GATGTGTTCCAAACCCACCGATACGAATACATGCGGCGCCTGGCGGTTTTTTGGCTGGGGCAGTCCGGTGACGAACGTGCTTTGCCAGTGATTGAGCGGGTGTTGCGCCGGCGAGGTTAAAGCGCGCGTGGCGTGGTTGCCCGGAGCAGGGGGATGACCTTCATTTGGTCACCAACCGTGATCACTGAGTTCAGATGGCGCGCAACCTATTGACTCCGAGATTTGTTTCCGTTGTACACTTTGCAATGGTCATGGCCGTCGCCGCGATTGCAGCGACGTGTGGGGTCTTGCGTGACTCGGTTGCGATCGACTTTCCGCAAACAGTGTCGAGGGTATTTCGATACCTGGCCCTCGCGGAATTGATTGTGGGCGGTTTGGTCATCTCACGTTTGAGGGCCAACATTCCACTCATTGCTCCGTGCGACGATGTCGCGGCGTGGTGGGCTACAAACGCCCCACAGGTGTTGACGACGTGGGTGTTGGCCTGCAGCCTCGGGGTGACCGGGGCGGTGTTGTGGCTATTTACGGATGACGTGGTGGTTCTTGTCACCGTGGTGCCCGCTTCGATCATCATGCTAATACGGCTGGCGCCTAGGCGGTGGGTGGCCGAAGAACCCGATCAGACGTCGAAGCTTGTGCCCTGAGACATACTGCTCTGGTTACAACGGCGATTCATCGGGCGCGGCGGCGTATCGCGCACGTTCCTCTTGATCATGTGGCAAGCTTCCTCTGGGTGCGCGAAAGTAGTGGAACGGCGTGCATGCCAGGAAGTTAGATACGCGGGACATGTAGATATCTGCGTACCGCTCGACCTGTCGTGCAAGATGGCTCTTGTCGTTTCCGGCACGCATCAACGGCCCCCAATACGGGTTGCCAACGCGGCCTGCGGCGGCCGCAAGCTTGGAGATCCGTTCATCGCGTACCGCCAGTTCGGCTTGCAAGCGATTGAGTTCCTGACGCAACGACTTCTGTGATTCTTCGGGCACCTCACCGTATTGCTCCCGACGACGTTGCTGTTTTAGACGTGTTTGACTGATGGTTAACTCGAGGTGTTCCTTGTCGGCCATGAGGCGCGTCAGTTCATCCTCTTGTTGTTGAAACGCGGCGGTTTCGGAAATTTCGTTTTCCAGCTCGCGAAGAACGAGAGCGGTGCGCCATCGCAAGATGCTCTTAGAAACACTTACGTCACTGTAGATGTGGTCACCGACGTACAGAATCTGGTCGCCCGAAAGACCGAGGTAATCTTCGACGGTTTGCGCGTCGCCAGCCAAGTACGCGCCTGCCTTCACCGGGCCACGGAGACACGGTTGTAACATGCCCTCTTCGTTTACAACTTCAAACATGGGGCTCTTCGTAGCAAAGAACGCCGGTTTTCGAGCCGAGACGATGATCAGCTCGAAGAGATCTTTCCAGGTGCCGCTCGGCATGTACTCATCGAATGCGTAGCTCATCATCGCATTCGTGTATTGCCATTCAGAGTTGGTGATGAGCAACAGTCGTTTGCCCGCGTGTTTTTGATCTAGGAGCGTCAGGACTAACTCTGGATCCTTTTCGATGAAACGATCCGGATCGTTGATGATCTCCGACTTGAGCAACCCCTCCATGTGGGTTTCATCCAGTGTTGCCCGGACCCGGCGATACAAATCCTGATACCCAAGCACTTCCGGCATGCGGTGCTGGTCGATCAAATGGACAAGTTGCGAATACATGCATGCCTCTGAGAGGGTAAACAACGTATTGAGGAATTTGAAACGGCCCGTTCCCAGCGTGACAATGGTCCTCGCGTAACGTTTTCTCTGCTCGTCGTAGTTGAGAGGCTTTGTTCCGTGCGCGGCGCGTTTTACGTATCCGAATCGGTTGGCCAGTTCTGTATCGATGATGAGGCCGCGCACTACTCTGGTGGGGTCAAACGTCAGATTTTCGACGGGCCACCCTTGGTCAGCCATTTTGCCACGGATGTGTTCGTATGCTCTGCGTTCCCACTCTTCCACTTTGTAGTGGATGAGCGTGTAATCCATGTCATAACCAACCGCGGAAATGGATCGAAGATTTAACGTACGGTTGCAAAAAATTCCCCGCGGAAGCGTTTGAATGGCTTGGTCCGTTCGATTCGATTTAACTTTGTCGTGTGCTGTGGTCATTTGGTGGTAACACCGGCGAAGTGGTTGATCGGGCCGTGGCCGGTGCCCAACCCGGGGGCGGTCGCAATCGCTTCATGAACGAACGTTGTTGCTACACCGACTGCAGTATCCAAGCTTGCCCCTAACGCCAGGTTTGCGGCGATGGCGGCGCTCAGTGTACATCCGGTCCCATGGGTATTATCGGTCGCAATCCGTGGATGCACGAATGACCGCTCTCCGTCATCATCGACCAACAGGTCGCAAACATCTTTGTCTCCGAGGTGTCCTCCGGTGACAAGTAAGGCTCGAGGTCCCAGATCTCTGATGTGCCGAGCTGCATCCGCCATGTCTCGCTCCGATGTGATGGGTCGCCCCGAAAGTACCGTGGCCTCAAAGACGTTAGGCGTCACGACGCGTGCAAGCGGTAGAAGTTTTTCCACGAGTGTTTGCTCTGCCCCTTTGGCGAGGAGACGATCGCCGCTTGTTGCAACCATCACCGGATCCAC
>JAZDDD010000099.1:0-3839 GCA_036679545.1 Gemmatimonadota bacterium
AAACGGATTCGACACCTACAACGGGCAAGTCGACGGTGACCAGATTGTTTTGTTTGATGCCGCGGGTGCAGAGAGGGTCCGACTCGTACCGGGCGATGGCAACACGTTGACGCGGGTCGTTGGCGGTCGAGAGATACTATTTGCGCGTCGGTAAGTTCGTGACGTACTCTCGGACGGTCCTGCAACTATACACATGGATCGGCGGTTGATTTCGCCGAGCAGGTGCGGATTTTGAGCGTGTTTCAAGGGACTGCGGCGGTCCGGATTGATTCGCCACGTTGGGTTGACCTGCTTCACCTTGCCCGGGTGTAGGACGACCGGCGCATCGTCCACGCCTTGTGGGAGACCGAAACCGGTGGCCTTGGAGTAGGCTGATGCCATCATGTGTGGGTGTAGTCATTCGGGTCTCAGCGATTCTATTGGATCGACTCGAGCGGCTCGGCGTGCAGGTAGGTAGCTTGCGATCACTGCCACGGCGAGGAAAATCGAAACGACGCTTAGAAACGTGAGAGGATCGGTCGCTGACACGTTGAAGAGCAGGGAACTCATGAATCTCGTTACGCCAATTGCAACAATCACACCGACAACGATGCCCACACCCGAAACCAGGACACTCTCGCCCACGACGCTGCGAAAGATGCGGTGACTCGGTGCACCGAGCGCCATCCTGATACCGATGTCATTTTTTCGTTGTGACGTTGAATAAGTAATGACACCGTAAAGGCCGAGTGATGCGAGGAGTAACGCAAGACCGGAAAAGATTGTTGCGAGCATGGCTGTAAACCGCGTGTTAGCGGTCGCCTCCGCCAGATAGCTGTCCATGATGCGGAAATTCGATGGTGCCAGTTCGTGACGAATTGCATCAAGTCGTGACTTTACTTCATCGATTACGGCGTTGGGCTCAACGTCGGTACGCATGACGTACGTGAGTTCCCAACGAGGGCTTTGAGCGAACGGCCAGAAAACCTGCCCCGCCGACGGTGTTGCTGGTGTACGGTCGCGAATGTTTTCAATCACGCCAACCACGATGGCCCACGTCGGCACGAACGTCGCATTCTCGTACCGAGTTGAGTGCATCCGCCGGCCAATCGGATCAGTTCCCGGGAAGGCAAACTCGGCTACGGCTCGGTCGATGACGACTACTGGTTGTCGGGTCTGATCGTCGTGTTCTTCGAACCATCGTCCCGCCATTAGCCTAGCGCCAATCGACGGGAGATATTTTGGTGTGATGGCTCGATGATCAAAATGAAAAAGATCTTGCTCGTCGTCCGGTGTTCCCTCGGGCGGAGCCGATTGAGACCAATTGGCCCACGTACCGAACGGAACGTGCGAGGTACCGCCCGCCTCGACCACGCCGGTTACCAACGGGAGTTGATTTTCAATCTGTTGAGCGATCGAACCACGTTCGTCGTCCGTTGGAAAATTCTCAACAGACAGCGCGACTGTGAACGAGAGCAAACGTTCGGGATTGAACCCGACATCGGCGCGTTGAATTTGGCTGAAGGTCCGAGCCATCAGACCGGCTCCGACAAGCAGGACAAGTGCCAACGCAACTTCAGCGGCAGTGATGAGCCGCGTTGTTCGAGCTGTCCGCATTGACTCACCTGTTCTCGTTCGGATACTTGCCGAGAGGTCTCTCCGGGCGAGTTTCCAGATTGGCGCCAGAGCGAAGGCCACGGTGGCAAGAACGGCCACGACAGCGGTGAAAACGAGAACGTTGGCATCGACAATGATGGAGTCGATACGTGCAAGACCCTCCGGACGCAATCTCCACAGGATTTTGGCGCTCCACGACCCTACGAGGAGCCCGCTTACTGTGCCGATTGCAGCCAATACAATGCTCTCGGCGAGCAGCAACCGAGTGATCCGCCGGGTAGAGGCGCCAAGGCATGCGCGGACGGCCAGCTCGTGATGACGTCCGCTAGCCCGCGCGAGTGTCAAACTGGCGACGTTCGCGGCAGCCAACAATAGAAAGAGTGCGACTCCTGTCATCAGTGCGACTAAGACCGGTCGCAAATCCCGAACGACGTCGTCGTGTAGGTTGACGAGGGTAAACTCGTCACCGGAGGCGGCAATCTCGGCATACCGTTCTCGCAGACGTTGGGCCGCCGCCTTTACCACCTCGTCGCCGCGTGTGCTGGTGATTCCTGGTTTTAGACGAGTAACAACTCTGAGGAAGTGTTGATCGGCAGGCATGGCGGCCAGCGGCCATGGTATCGGTGAGTATACGTCGAGTCGTTCCGGGATACCGGCATCCGCGGCCAACATCAGTTTGAATCCGCGCGGCATTACGCCGAGCACGGGTGTTTCCTGCGCATCGATGCGAATAGTGGTATTCAGAATATTTGGGTCGGCTCCAAAGTGTTGGCGCCACAATTCGTCACTCAACAACACGCCTTGGCCGGGCCCGATGCCGGTTTCCGACGGCAGGAAGTTTCGACCGATCGCTGGCTCGATTCCGAGTGTAGAAAAAAAGTTGGGAGTGACGAGACCGGTGGACAAGTGCGTAGGCTCATCGTCCGTGAACAGTGTTCCTGTTGTCGCCCACACACCGGCCACCGCTTCAAAAACCTCCGTCTCTTTACGAAGCTCTAACAGCTCGATGGGCGAGAGGGGGATTCTTGACAGGCCTGCGGTGGAGAACTCGTTCCAGACAAATGCCAAGCGCTCAGCATTGTCGTACGGAAACAACCGCGGCTATGGTAAAACGCGGGTTGCGCAGGAGGCTCCTTACCGCATGTCGAATATCTGAACCAGTCGAGCCGAGAAACGGGTCGGGCCCGGGAGTGTGCAAGCTTTGCCGGTGTTGTGCGTTAATTATCGAGGATCGATGAAACGTGCGGTAAACACGTGAGCCGAGACGTCTCGCGCCGTCCACAATAAGGATCCCGTACGCCACGGGGATGGCGCGCACCGCATCTCGCACGACGGGCCACCAAGTACCAATGCCGACCCGACGTCGTTCCGAGCCTTTCCCAATTCGCCGTTTGGCCAATTCGATCCACTCGTCACCGAATCGATCACGAAAGTTGCGAGGGTAAAGATAAAGGATGACTCGCAATATTCGCGTAGACATCATCGTCCTACCTGTTTGGCCGATTTGGCCTTCGCCGCGCGAACCAACCGTTCGAGTCTTTGCGCCTCAGCGGTAAATGTTTTCTTGCCGGCCGGTGTTATCCGATAGTAGCGGCGTCTTGGATCGTCGGCCGTTTCGTGTCGAGGCGCCTGTGTCTCCGCGATGAGACCTTCACTGAGCATTCTCTTGACCGCGTTGTAAAGCGTACCGGGTCCCAACCGTACTTCGCCATTCGTTCTGCGTTCGATTTCCTCTGCGATTGCCAGTCCATAACGCTCGCGGTCCATTAAGGCGAGGAGTACGTAAAACACGGTCCCGGTCAACGGTTTGGTGGTAGAGCGCGCCATCGAATTCTCTGTATGTTATATCGAATTGAAATATATCGGATTAGAATAGTAAAACAAGTTTCAGTGCCATGGGCTTCGCATCATTCGGTGACACGGATGACGATGGCGATGCGATTGTCGTCATGCGCGTGGTTCGTTTACTCACGAATCGACCCGCAATACAACGATTGGATCAACCTGCGCAGCTCGACGCGCCGGGATATACGCTGCACTGATGGCGACGCCGCCGAGTATCGCACGCACCCAACGCTGCGCGAATGCCTATCTCCTTGCGCTGCTGCCCCACGAGAAAGGCCATCGTCCCGTAGACTCCCACGCTTGCCAACACCAGCGCCACAACGGCGAAGCTGCCAAGAAGCAGGGTGTAGAACCTGGGCGCCACGATCGATGCGGCAATCGCCTGCTCGAGTGGTATG